>NZ_JBFTMT010000019.1:0-105944 GCF_056397105.1 Microbacterium sp. 05N427 | reverse complement strand
GCGCAGCGACGAGACGAAGGACCCTCAGTCGGCGCTCATGACCGACAGCACCGAGCCGTCGGATCCGAAGTTCACCAGCAGCACGTCGTCGGCGCCATCGGCGTCGAGAGCGTACTCGAGCACCGCGAACGGCTCGCTGCCGCCGTGCTCGTCCACGAGCAGAGTCATGCTCATCAGCTGCAGCGAGCGAATGATGTCGACGGCGGCGTCGCCGCTCACATCGACGAGGTATTCGTTGAGCTCTTCGCCGTACTCCGCCTGCTGCTGCAGGATGTACTCGGTGACTTCGCTCGTGCGGTCGTCGACCTCGGAGAGCATTCCGCGGCGCGCCTTGTCATCGATGGCCTCGAGCCCCGAGACGAAGGCGGCGGCGATGTCGAGCGATTCGTCCGACACGTCCTCCTGGTCGGGCGCGGTCAAGTCCACGGTGAGCGCGTGGTCACCGAACTCCACCGTCTCGGACCAGAAGATCGATCCGTCCGGTCCCGAGGACAACAGTCCGAAGAAGTCGTGTTCGATCGCCATACGGCTATAAAACCAGCCTTGCGCGCAAGGCGGTAGTCCGGCGTGCGCGCGCCGTGGACCCGTTCGTCATCGTCACGGATTCAGGCCCCGACGAGAGCCTGCACGAACACGTGCGGCGTGAACCCGGTGAGGTCATCGATGCCCTCTCCCTGCCCCAGGAGCTTCACCGGGATACCGGTGCGCTCCTGGACGGCGAGCACGAACCCGCCCTTCGCGGAACCGTCCAGTTTGGTGAGCACGAGCCCGGTGACGCCCGCATGCTCGAGGAAAGCCTCGGCCTGCATGACGCCGTTCTGACCGGTCGTCGCGTCGAGCACGAGCAGCACCTCGCTGATCGGAGCCTGCTTCTCCACGACGCGGCGGATCTTGGACAGTTCGTCCATCAACCCGCCCTTGGTGTGCAGGCGCCCCGCGGTATCGATGATCACGATCTCCGTGCCCTCGCGCTTGGCGTAGTCCACGGTCTGGAACGCGACGGACGCCGGATCCTGCCCGTGCTGCTGCGGGCGCACGATCGCGGCTCCCGCACGCTGCGCCCACGTGGCCAGCTGCTCGACGGCGGCGGCGCGGAACGTGTCGGCGGCGCCCACGACGACCGAGCGCTGGTAGCCGCGCAGGAACTTCGTGAACTTGCCGATCGTGGTGGTCTTGCCGACGCCGTTCACGCCGACGACGAGCACCACGGCCGGGCGCTCCGTGAGCTTCAACGTGGTGTCGAACTTCGCGAAGTGCTCCTCGAGCGTCTCCCGGAGCATCCGCTGCAGGTCCTTCGGATCCGTCGTGCGGTACTTCTCGACCTTGGCGCGCAACTCTTCGATCAGGCGCTCTGTGATGTCGGGACCGAAGTCGGCCGTGAGCAGCGCGGTCTCGAGGTCGTCCCAGGTCTCCTCATCGATCGTGGGTTTGACGAACATGCCGCGCAGCGCGCGACCGAGGGACCAGGACTTCTCCGCCATGCCCCCAGCCTACGGCGCGCAGCCCGGCGAATCCGGTGTGTTCGCCGACGGCGCGCGGCCTGACCTCGGACGTCTCGGCTCAGACGGCAGCAGCCGCACGATCCCCGACCCGCTGCCCGACGACCGCGGACACGCCGTCCTGGCGCATCGAGACGCCGTAGAGCGCATCGGCGATCTCCATGGTGCGCTTCTGGTGCGTGATCACGAGCAGCTGCGAGCTGGCGCGGAGCTGCTCGAACACTGTCAGCAGGCGACCGAGGTTGGCGTCATCGAGCGCTGCCTCGACCTCGTCCAGGATGTAGAACGGGCTGGGACGGGCCTTGAAGATCGCGACGAGCAGGGCGACCGCCGCGAGCGACCGTTCCCCGCCGGACAGCAGCGAGAGCCGCTCGATCTTCTTGCCGACCGGGCGCACCGCGACCTCGATGCCGGTGTTCAGCAGATCGTCGGGGTTGGTGAGCGAGATGCTGCCGGCGCCGCCGGGGAACAGCAGCGGGAACACCTCGCCGAACGCCTGGCGCGTGTCCTCGAACGCCGAAGCGAAGATCGTCTGCATCCGCTCATCGAGCTCGGTGATGATCGTGAGCAGGTCTTGCCGGGTCTTGGTGAGGTCCGCGAGCTGCTCGGTGAGGAAGGCGTGCCGCTGCTCGAGTGCCGCGAACTCCTCGAGCGCGAGCGGGTTCACCCTGCCGAGCTGGGCGAGCTTGCGCTCCGCCTCCTGCAGGCGGCGCTGCTGGATGCGGCGGTCGAAGGGGATGCCCGAGGGCTCCCGATCCGCCGCGGTCCCCTCGGCATCCAGCTCCTCGACGTCGTCCTCCCGATCTGCCGCAATAGCCAGGACATCTCGGGGAACCAGCTGATCCGGGCCGTATTCTGCGACCAGGATGTCCTCGTCCAGGGCGAGCTCGGACTGCACCCGCTCAAGCAGGCTGGACAGGTGCAGCTTCTTCTCGTGGATCTGCAGCTCGAGTCCGTGCACGCTCTCGGTGAGGCCCGCGAGGCGCTCGCGGATCGAGGAATCCTGCCGCCGCAGCTCGCCGAGCTCCTCGTTCTGCGCGGAGCGCGCCGACTCGGCGGCGGCCAGCGCCAGACGGGCCTCCGCCACTGAGCGGTCGATCGAATCCAGGATCCGCGGAAGCTCCGCGGCGACCCTTGACGCGGTCTCCCGCTGTGCGCGCCGGATCACCGCACGACGCGCAGCCTCCGCCGCGGCCTCACGCTCACGCTCGCGCTGACGTTCGAGCGAAGCGACTCGAGCCTGGGCCGCGCGCACGCGCTCGCGCATCGTCTCGACGCCGAGGCGCGCTTCGATCTCCGCCTCGCGCGCGGCCTCGAGCGCTTCCAGCAGGCCGTCGCGCGCTGAGGCGTCCAGGACGGGGCGCGGAGCGGACTCGGCCTCCGCCAGCACGGCCTTCGCCGTGTCCGCCTGCGCTTCCGCGTCGGCGACGGTCGACTGGGCCTGGACGAGGCCCGACTCGAGGCGTTCGCATTCGGCGATCGCGGACTCGTGCTGCACGGTCACGCGGTTGACCTGCTCCGTGTGCGTGGCCAGCGCGGCGTCGTGCTCGCGCAGCGTGCGCAGCGCATCGCGGGACACGCGCCGGGCGGTCTCGAGCGCCTCGGTCGCGTCCTCGCGCGCCTCGCGCAGCGAGTCGACGACGACCCGCACCTCTTCGAGGCGGTCCACGGCCGCATCGCGCTCCGCGATGAGCTCGAGCCGGGAGCGCTCCCCGCCGGATCCCGTGTGCAGGGTATGCGCGGTGAGCACCTCCCCGGTACGGGTCACGATCGTGAGCGGCACCCCTGCGGCAGCGACGGCGGCGGCGTGCGCGGAACGTGCCGCGCCCAGGTCCTCCACGATCACGACGTGCGAGAGGATGCCGAGCACGCCGGCCGGCGCGGTCACGACCTGCGCCGCAGGAGTCGCTCCCGCGATCCCCGCATCGGAGACGACGGCGGACGCACCCTGGGCGATGACGATGTCATAGGCGCCCGCCGTCTCGTCGTCGTCGGCGAGGGCGAAGGCCGCAGCCGCGTCGTCTACGAGCACCCCCTCGGCGAGCGGGCCGAGCACGGCGGCGATCGCCGCCTCGTAACCCGGCGTGACCTGGACCGCATCGCCGACGAGCCCGCGCACGCCGGCGTGACCTGCCGCGACGATCTCCGCCGCGCCACCCGTGACGGCGATCGCACTGCCCAGGGCCGCGGCCTTCGCCGTGAGCGCCTCGGATTCGCGCTCTGCGGCGTGCAGCCGCTCACGCAGTTCGCCGAGCGCCGTCTCGGCGGAGACGGCTCTGGACTGCACCCGTTCGTATGCCTCCGCGTGCTCCGCAGCGGTGCCCTCCGGCGCCTCGCCGTCCTCGATCCGCTCGCGCGCTTCCGCTGCCTCGCGGCGGCGTCCGTGCGCGGCCTCGAGTGCGTTCTCCTGGCGCAGCACCGCACCGCGGACCGCGGCGAGGGCGGATGCGGCCGCCTCCGCCTGCCCGCGCAGGGTCGTGAGACGCATGTCGTGCGCGGAGACCAAGGCGCTCTGCTCTGCGATGTCGACGTCGAGCGCGTCGAGCTCTGCGCGCGCATTCGCAACCTCGCGGCTCGCCTCGTGCGCCGCGTCCTGCGCGCGACCGATCCCCGACGAGATCTCCTCGACCTCGTCCTTCGCCTCGTCGATCGTGGCCTGCGTCACGGTCACCGCCGTGACCGCGGCGTCGTCCTCGTCGGATCCGAGCAGCGCGAGCCGCTGGTTGGCGAGCGTGAACAGTCCGCGCATGCGCTCCTGCACCTGCTCCAGCCCGAACGCGACCCGCCGCGCCTCGTCCACGGCTGCCGAGTTCTGCAGTACCTCGAGCCGGGTGATCTCGGAACGGACGCGGTCGCCCTGTTCGCTCAGGACCACGCGCTCGGCGTGGCGCTCGTGCTCGTTGCGGGTGTGGTCGGCGAGCGCCGTGCGCAGTGTCACGACGTCGTCTGCAAAGATCCGAGCCTTGGCGTCCCGCACGACGGCGGCGATCGTCTGCGCCTCGCGGGCGATCTGGGCCTGGCGCCCGAGCGGCTTCAGCTGGCGGCGGATCTCCCCTGCCAGGTCGCTCAGCCGGGTCAGGTTGGTCTCCATCGCGTCGAGCTTGCGAAGGGTCTTCTCCTTGCGGCGGCGGTGCTTGAGGATCCCTGCGGCCTCCTCGATGAACCCGCGGCGGTCCTCCGGCGAGGCCTGCAGCACGGTGTCCAGGCGCCCCTGACCGACGATGACGTGCATCTCCCGGCCCAGACCCGAATCGCTGAGCAGTTCCTGCACGTCGAGCAGTCGGCAGCCCTCGCCGTTGATCGCGTACTCGCTGGACCCGTTGCGGAACAGCGTGCGGCTGATCGTGACCTCGGCGTATTCGATCGGCAGCGCTCCATCGCTGTTGTCGATCGTGAGCTGCACCTCCGCGCGTCCGAGCGGACCGCGCGTCGAGGTGCCCGCGAAGATGACGTCCTCCATCTTGCCGCCGCGCAGGGTCTTCGCGCCCTGCTCCCCCATCACCCAGGCGAGTGCGTCGACGACGTTCGACTTGCCGGATCCGTTCGGTCCGACGATGCAGGTCACACCCGGCTCGAAGGCGAACGTCGTCGGCTGCGCGAAGGACTTGAACCCTTTGAGGGTCAGGCTCTTCAGGTGCATGGGCACGCTCGGCGATCGGCGGAGTTCACGGCGTCTACGCTATCGCGGCGACCCCGGCGGCCGTGCGGGAAACGCCCGAGGTCCAGGGATTTCTGAGTGTCGGCTTGACGTCTTCTATGAAGCTCGGCTAGCGTGACAGATCGAGCCGAGAAAGGAGGTTGCCGACATGATTACCAACCGCATCGCATTCACCCCGTCCCGTGGGATCGACGCGTCTTCGGCGACTTCCGCCGGCGTCGGCGCGCGCTTCGACGCGTAGAGCAGACGCGCTCCCTCGTCCCGGCCTGAGGCCGGCCTGACGCCTTCGGGCGTCCGCGATCCGATCCACGGTTCTCCGTGTCGATCATCAGGTCGTCTCGATCCTCCGATCGCGCCGATCATCCGATCGCCTGCACGATCCGGCCCGTACGCCGGATCGGTTCCCTCACCCGTGACACGTCTCGGCGTCCCACCGGACGACCCCTGCCGTGGAGCGAAACCGCCTTTCCGGCACGACCAACGAAAGCGAATCACCGTGAATACCGCATTGCACGCTTCGCCTCCCACCGAGTCGAAGCAGCGCGCTCTTCGCGAGCGCGACCTGTCCATCCAGCTCCCCCGCGAGGAGGAGCTCCGCAACCTGTCGCTCGCCCAGCGCGTGGCCCTGCGCGTCGCCCTGCACCTCATCGTGCGGTCGCGGCCTGTCGCGCAGGACCAGGCTCGCTCGGCGCTGGCCGAAGCCCGCCGCTTCCGCCTGCTCCAGCAGTACGAGGCGAGCCGTCTGGCTCAGAGCCCGACCCGGCAGGTGCTCTGATGACCGGCGCTCGGATCGACGACCCGATCATCGCCCTGCCCGCCGGCGCGACCCTGCGTCCGCTCGTGCTCCCCGCACGGGCGGATGCGGGGGCGCCCGGCCCCTTCCGCGACTACGCCGACGTCCGCAATCGCTGCCTCGAAGCAGCATCCGGTCGCGACGACGACAGCTTCACCCCGGACGAGCTGCTGCCGCTGCTCACCCCGGACGCTTACACGTACCGACGTCAGTGGCGGATCCTCRTCGGGGAGCGCACGATCGGCGTCGCGATCCTAAACATCTCACGCGACGGCGGCGGAGACACCGCCACGATGGCCGTCAGTGTGCTCCCCGAAGAGCAGGGGCGAGGCATCGCCACCGCCGTCGCCACGCACCTGGAGCAGCTCGCGCGCGCCGACGGTGTGCGCACCCTGCAGGTGTGGACGGAACATCTTGCGTCGGACGACCCGGCTCTGAATCCGCCCACGGGGTTCGGCAGCGTGCCGCGCGACCACACCGCGCGATTCTTGCTCGCCCAGGGCTGGACCCTGGAGCAGGTGGACCGCGTCAGCGAGTACCGCTGGGGCCAGGACGACCATCTGGCGGCGCTGCGAGCCATCGCCGAGGAGGCCGCGACCGGATACCGAGTCGTGCAGTGGCTGCTGCCGACCCCTGAGGAACGACTCGAGGGGTACGCGTGGATGAAGTCCCGCATGTCGACCGACGCCCCTGACGCGGCCATGGACTCGCCGGAAGAGGCCTGGAACGCGGATCGGGTCCGCGAGCAGGATGCGCGCTGGCTGGACATGGGGCACACCCTGCAGGTCACCGCGGCAGAGGACATCGCGACCGGCGAGCTCTGCGCGTACAACGAACTCTCCCTCAAGGGAGCCGACGACAGCGTCACGCAACAGAACGACACCCTCGTGCTCGCCGCGCACCGCGGTCACCGGCTGGGCCTGCTGGTGAAGTCCGCGGGCCTGCTCGCCTGGCATGAGCGCTACCCGCGCTCGACCCGCGTCGTCACCTACAACGCCGAGGAGAACCGACCGATGCTGTCCATCAACGAACAACTCGGCTTCGTCCCGATCTCCTACGGCGGGGCGTGGAAGAAGGTGCTGGACTGATCGATCGCCGAAGGTCATCCCGGAGGATGACGCCGGGCCGGGATCCTCACTCCGGCGACCGATGATCCTCCGGGCGGCGCCGAGCAGGCTGGAGGCATGAGCACAGCAGTCATCGAAGCACACGGTCTGATCAAGTCGTTCGGATCCACCCGCGCCCTCGCCGGCGTCGACCTCGGGATCTCCCCCGGGGAGTCGGTCGCGATCATGGGAGCCTCCGGATCCGGCAAGACGACCCTGCTGCACGTGCTCGCCGGGATCACACGGCCCGACGCGGGGAGCGTGCTGTTCGCCCCGCCCGCCGGCGGACCGGTCGAGGTGAGCGCGCTCAGCGAATCGGCGCGGTCTCGCCTCCGCCGTGAGTCGTTCGGGTTCGTGTTCCAGCAGGGGCTTCTGATGCCCGAGCTGACCGCGGTGGAGAACGTCGCGCTCGCGGCGATGATCACCGGGGTTCCTCGCGCGGAGGCCACGCACCGGGCGGCGGGATGGCTCGCCGCGCTGGGGCTTCAGGGCATGGAGGACCGTCGGATCGGCGAGCTCTCCGGCGGTCAGGCGCAGCGCGTCGCGATCGCCCGCGCGCAGGTCACCGGCGCGAGCATCGTGTTCGCGGATGAGCCGACCGGCGCGCTGGACTCGGCGACCTCGTCCGAGGTCATGGATGCGCTGCTGTGGTCGACCACCGGTCAGGGCCGCACGCTCGTCGTCGTGACGCACGACCCGCAGGTCGCCGCGCGCTGCTCCCGGACGATCGCCGTGCGCGACGGTCGTGTGCTGGGCTCGGTGGTGAACGCGTGAACGCCGCGACACTGCGGCTGCTGCTGCGTCCCGCCCCGGGATCCACCGGGGTCGTCGTGATCCCCATGGTCGCCTTCGCCGTCGTCTCGGCCCTGGTGCTGACGGTGGTCGGCGGAGCACAGGCGTTCTGGCGCTGGACCGACGAGCTCGCCGTGGTCTACCAGATCCTGGCGGCGGTCGCCCTCGTGCTGTTGGTGCTTCCGCTCGCCGCACTGGGCGGTGCCGCGGCACGGCTTTCGGCACGCCGCCGTGACGAGCGGCTGTCGACCCTGCGTCTGCTCGGAGTCACTGGCTTCGGAGTCGGCGTCGTCGCCGTGGTCGAGTCGACGCTGATCGCGGCTGTCGGCGTTCTCGGCGGCGTGGTGCTCGCCCTTGGTCTCGCGCCGCTCGTGGGGCTCATCCCGTTCCGCGGCGCGCCCCTGGGGACGGCGGTGCTGCTGCCGCCCGTGATGACGGCCGCCATCGCCGTCGGCACGGTGCTGCTCGCGACCGTGAGCGCTGTGGTCGGGCTGCGCCGCGTGGTGATCTCGCCGCTCGGCGTGCGCACCAGGACCACACCGCCGACACCGCACTGGGTACGCGCCATCCTCGCGATCGCTGCGGTCGCCGCCGGATTCGTCGCCGGATTCGTGGTGCCGGGAATCGGCGGGGCGATCGCCATGATCACCGCTCTGGTCGCGATCTTCGGCGTCGGACTGCTGGTGCTGAACCTCATCGGCCCCTGGGTGCTGAAGGTCGGCGCGCGGATGCAGCTGCGCCGGGCGAAGACCCCGGAACGTCTTCTCGCGGCGCGCATCGTGCTCGACGACGCCAAGGGCGCCTGGCGTCAGGTGAGCGGCGTGGCGATGGCGAGCTTCATGGCGGTGTTCGCCGGCACCGGCGTCGCCCTCATGGACGTGATGGGATCCGGCGACCCCTCTGCGCAGAATCTGGGGCTCCTCACCGACATGCGCACCGGCCTCATCATCACGCTGGTCGCTTCGTTCCTCATGGTCGGTTGTTCGGTGGCCGTGACGCAGGCCTCCGACATCCTCGACCAGCGCGACCTGCACCGCAGCCTGCACTACCTCGGCGTTCCGGCGGCCACCGTGGATTCCGCGCGGCGTCGCGCGGTCATGTCACCGCTCCTGATCACGGCGCTCGGATCCGCCCTCTGCGCCGCCGTGCTCATCTTCCCCCTGCTCGGGATCGCGCTCATCACGGCGCCGCTGTCGGTCGCGACGATCGCCGCGGTCCTGACCGCCGGCATCGCCCTGGTGTGGATCGCGACTCGGCTCACCCGACCGCTCCTGGTGCGCGCGTTCGCCGGCTGAGCGCAACTCCCCGGCAGAGCTCAGGAGCCGATCGCGGTCGTCAGGAACTCCTCGACGGCCGCGATCGTCGTCGCGTTGTCCGTGTGCATGATGCCACGGATGCCTACTCGGGCGGCGCCCTCGATCTGCTGCCGGCGGTCGTCGATGAAGAAGACGTCCCCCGGTTGCGCGCCCATCGCAGCGAGGGCAGCGGCGTATGCCGCGGAGTCCGGCTTGTTCGCGCCGATCTCGTGGCTGTAGCAGATCGGGTCGAAGACAGAGGAGAAGCCGTAGCGGCGTTCCTCTTCTTCGCGAGCTCCGTCGGCAGAGTTCGACAGGATCCCGACGCCCGCGCGCCCGCGCAGCGTGCGGGCGTAGTCGATCAGGGCCGTGTTCGCGTCGCCGCAGTACGAGTCCCACAGCTCCGTCCGTGCGTCGCTCACCTGCGCCGAGGAGAACCCGAGCGCGCGCCCGAGGCCCTCCCAGTACTCCTCGGCGCGCCCCTGCACGAGGTCGATGCGAGGAAGATCCGCGGCCTCGATCGCCGCGTCGTACTCCGCGCGGCTCATTCCGGCGCGGTCCGCCCAGCGGTTCTTGAGCTCCTCCTGCCAGGGGCCGTCGTCGACGAGCTCGAGCACTCCGCCGATGTCGAACAGGATCCAGCGCTTGTTCTGCGTCATGCCTCGACGCTATGCGACGAGACGCCGGGGTGACGATGGGCAGCGCTCCCCCACCTGTCCTGCCGCCGGATGGCACAGAATGGATCCGACCGTCCTGTCATCCCCGAGGAGCAACGCATGAGCAGCATCGTCGATTTCGTCTCCGTCTCGACCGCGGGTCTCGAGTCCTCACCCATCGCCGAGGCGCTGGCCGGTCTGCGCGCGAACGAGGCGCGCTACATCACCAACAAGTACGGCTCCCCGTTCACCGTGAGCACACCGGACGAGGATCCGGAGACCCTGCAGTGGGTGACCGAGATCCTGCGCGAGGAACGCGGCATCGTGATCGCGAGCCCGGCACTCGAGGTGAGCGGCTTCGAGGCGGACGGGATCCGATTCGGCTACGTCTTCTATGCCTCGGGCCTCGCGATCAACGTCATGTACACGCTCGCCGACGGGGGCAAGCGTGCGGTCGGCTTCAAGCTGTCGCTCGGCATGGACATCCCGGAGGAGCTGTCGGCCTTCAAGTTCGCCCGCCAGCGGTCCAAGCTCGCGGGCGAGATCCGCGGCTCTTACTTCGTGATCAAGGGCGAGCACTGAGCGATTCGGACCCGCGTCCCGGCGGTCGCATACCTGTTTTCGCCTGGGCGCTGGTCGCCGTCAGGTGCCGCTGAGCACGTCGCGCACTTCGCCGTCGACGACGTCGATCGCCGGCCAGAACTCGTCCGGATACTCCGCGTGCACCAGATCGATGTGCACATGCACGGCTCCTGACGGGTCGTAGTCGATCGACGGCACCGAGATGCCCACGACCTCGAACGCCGCCCGCGGATCGTCATACGGAAGGCCGCTGGCGCGCAAGAGGTTGCGCATCCCCGTCTCCGCCCCGGCCAGGATCGCATCCCAGCGACCGAGGGTCTTGCGGAGGGACTCGGCCTGTCCGGGTGCGGGGCCGTCCGGGGTGCCGTCGATGCTCAGCTCCAGCACCCCTGCCGCCGTCGACGGGGCGACCTCTCCCGTCCAATGCCGTGAGACCCCGGGGTGCGACAAGATGCCGACGACGGGGATGTCGATCGTCGAGTTCACTGTTGTGCCGCCCTTCTGGATGTGTCCTGAAGCGTAGCTTCGGCATTCGTTCCTGCCACGGCGCTAGTTCGTGGCCTAACGAAAGCGGCCGCTGGACCAGCGCCGCTATGCCGCCCGGATCGCCGCCAGCGCTGCGGCATAGGGATCCGACCGGGCGAGCACGGACCTGCCCCTGCGCAGAAGCACGAGGATCTGGCCTCGGCCGCTGTCGGCGAGACGCGCCGCGAGCGCTGCCTTCTCCCAGACGAGCACGATGTCGAGTGTTGCGGAATACCCGGGCTCCGACAGCTGGTCGAGCGAAGAGAAGCGCACCTGATCCGCCACGCCTGCCTCGGCGATCACTCGCTCGCGCACACTGCCGAAGTGGATCGCCTTCGGGCGATCGTCGGGCGGGTACGACGCGACGAACAGCCGTGCGGCCAGCTCGTCACCGCCGGAGGCGAGCAGCTCGTCGAGCGCGTCCTGAGGATCAGCCACGGTCGTTCCGCTCGTCCCGATCAGAGCTGCCGGCCTCCGGGGAACGGGTGCGGGGGTCGGTGTCCACCACCAGGACGCCGAGGATCACCCCGCCGGCGTGATCCTCGCCCTGCTGTTGATCGAACCAGCCCATGCCGCCCCCTCACGAATTTCGATACAGGGTATCGGGTGCGGCGGCGTCGACCGGAGGCGCGAGCGGTTCATGCCGATCGCCGGGCGATCCGACCGTCACTTCCTCCGCTGGCACCTCGGGCAGAAGTGGCTGGACCGGTTCATGAACGCGTCGCGGCGGATCGGTCCGCCGCAGCGCGGGCAGGGCTGCCCCGTACGTCCGTATGCGTTCAGGGAGTGCGCGAAGTAGCCGGCCTCGCCGTTGACGTTGACGTACTGCGCATCGAAGCTCGTGCCGCCCTCGGCCAGCGCCTTCTCCAGCACGGCCCGCACCTCTGCCAGCAGATGGTTCACCGCGACCGTCGACAGCGCAGACGCCGGGGTCTCGGGATGAATACGAGCCGCCCAGAGCGACTCGTCGGCGTAGATGTTGCCCACGCCGCTGATGATGCTCTGATCCAGCAGCACGCGCTTGATGGCGCTCGATCGCGTCCGCAGCGCTGCGCGGAACGCCCCGTCGTGGAACGCCTCGTCCATGGGATCGCGCGCGATGTGCGAGACCTGCGAAGGGATCAGCGGCTCGTCGCTCCCCCATCCCGCGGCGCGGGCGTCGGCGGTCGGCACGAGGGCATCCACGGCGAGGGACCCGAACGTGCGCTGATCGGCGAAGACGACGGCGAGTTCGCCGTGCTGCGGGTGCTCGATGAACAGCCGGATCCGCTCGTGCCGCTCCGCCTCCGCGTCGGGCCGGCGCAGCAGCAACTGTCCAGACATGCCGAGGTGCCCGACGATCGCGGAACGGCGGTCCGCGCTTGCGGTCGCGAGCGGCATCCAGAGGAACTTGCCGCGACGCGCCACGGTCGCGACCTCGGATCCCTCGAGCCGCGCGACGAAGTCGGCGGCACCCGCGGCATGCCGGGTGAGGGCGCGCTCGTCGTGCACGGCCACCGAGAGGATGCGCGCACCGGTCATCGCCGGAGCGAGGCCGGAACGGACGACCTCCACCTCGGGGAGCTCAGGCACGTTCGCTGAGCACGTGCCAGGCGGCCAGTGCCGCAGCCATCTCCGCTGTCTTCTTGCTCGTGCCGGTGCCGGTGGTCGCGAGTTCTCCCGCGGTCACGGTCGCGGTGAAGCGCCGGTCGTGATCGGGTCCCGTCGAGACCACCTCGTAGGCCGGCGCGCTGAGCCCGAGCCGCGCGGACAGCTCCTGCAGCGCGGTCTTCGGATCCATCGCCGCGCCATACCGCTCGGGGTCGCCGAAGAGCGGCTCCACGAGCCGCAGAACCAGGGCGGTCGCCGCCTCCGGCCCCGCGGAAAGGTACGTGGCCCCGAACACGGCCTCCATCGTGTCGGCCAGGATCGAGTCCTTGTCACGACCTCCGGTGCGCTCCTCGCCCTTTCCGAGCAGGATGTGCGCGCCCAGGCCGATGCCTCGGGCGACCTCCGCGAGAGCGATGGTCGACACCACGCTCGCACGCCGCTTGGCCAGCGATCCCTCGTCGAGGTCGGGAAGCGTCGTGTAGAGCATGACCGTCACGGCCTGGCCGAGCACGGAGTCGCCGAGGAACTCGAGACGCTCGTTGTGCGGGATGGCGCCGTTCTCATACGCGTACGAACGATGCGTCAGCGCAAGCTGAAGCAGCTCGGGGTCGATATCGACCCCGAGCTGCTCAGAAAGAGGGCGCGTCCCTACGGGGACTTCTGCCATGATCGACGGATCGATCAGACGTCGGCGACCTTGCGGCCCTTGTACTCGAGGAACAGCTCGGTGCCCTGCGAGTCGGTGACGACCTTCGCCTGGTGGGGACGGCTGTAGACGACCTTGCCGTTCTCGATGGTCTTGACGAGGGCAGGAGCCTCCGCCTTCCACTGCGCGCGACGCGAGCGGGTGTTCGAACGGGAGACCTTGCGCTTCGGGGGGTTACCGGCCATGGTTTGCTACCTTCTGTGTTCTGGGCGCGCAGCTATTCTGCTGCTTGCTCTTCGACGGTGACGTCGTGGTCTGTGATCTGCTGGAGCGCGGCCCATCGAGGATCGACAGGAGCGTCCAACTCTTTCCCGGCGCTTTCGGTCAGCCGCTCACCGGTCTCGGGGTCGAGTCCAGGGCAATCCGGCTGACACACCGGCTGAAACGGGAGCGCCAAAACCACCGCGTCCCTGACCAGAGTTTCAAGATCCACGTGGTCGTCTTGAACCTCGAAGTCGTTCGCTTCCTCTCCAGGGTACGCGAAAAGCTCCTGAAACTCGACTTCGACAGGCTCTTCGATCGGATTCAGGCATCGCCCGCACTCTCCGCGGTAGGTCGCATCGACATCACCGGTCACGAGGATGCCCTCGTGCACCGACTCCAGCCGGGCGTAGAGGTCGAGCTCCTCGCCCTTCTCGACGGAGACGAGGCCCTCGCCCCACTGCTCCTTGAGAGGGATCGTGAGGCGATGCTCACGCATCTCCCCCGGCCGTCGAACGATGTCGCGCACGGGCAGCACGAAGGGTCCATTGCGTCGGGTCTTCACCGGGACAGTCTACCGGTCGGACCTGGACGCGGGCCGGTCAGATCCCGCGGGAACCGGTGTCGAGGAAGCGGGCGACCGCCGGAGGCACGAACGGGGACACGTCTCCGCCCAGCGCCGCGACCTGGCGCACGAGCGAGCTGGAGACCAGGGC
The DNA here is from genome assembly GCF_056397105.1 of Microbacterium sp. 05N427. Lineage (NCBI taxonomy): Bacteria > Bacillati > Actinomycetota > Actinomycetes > Micrococcales > Microbacteriaceae > Microbacterium > Microbacterium sp. 05N427. The sequence continues at coordinate 91,825 of NZ_JBFTMT010000019.1, read as the reverse complement.
GTGCGCGGGATCCGGCAGCAGGAACACGGTCTCGATATCGGCGAGGTGGCGGTTGACGATCGCCATCGGCGACTCGTACGCCACGTCGACCTGCGAGCGGATGCCCTTGACGAGCACTCCGGCGTTCACGTCCCTGGCGTAGTCGACCAGGAGGCCCATGCTCCAGGATCCGACGATCACCGTTCCCACGACCCCTGCTTCGGCGATCGATTCCTCGAGCAGCGTGAGGCGCTGGGCGACCGGCAGCATCGCCTGCTTGTCGGGGTTGTGCACGACCAGCACGTGGAGCTCGTCGTAGAGGGCCGCGGCCCGTCGGATGACATCCAGATGCCCGAGGGTCGGCGGGTCGAAGGAACCGGGGACGACGGCGATCCGAGCGCTCACTTCGTCTCCTCACGTCGCTCAGTGCATCGCATGCATCCACCCTAGCGGCGTGGATCTCTGCGTCGGCCGAGCGGCAGCGTGCCAGCGCGCTCAGTTCTTGGCGAGCGCCGCACGATCGTCAATGCTGAGCCGCTGCGCCATCGCCTCGCGGAGTCCTTCGTGCTGCTGCAGCGCCGGATCCGCCTCGATGATCTCCTCGGCGATCGCGCGGGCCTGCGCGATCAGATCGGAGTCCTTGATGACCCGCAGCAGCTTCAGCGACGACTTCGCCCCCGACTGGCGTGCACCGAGCACGTCGCCCTCGCCGCGCAGGTCCAGATCGACCTCGGCGAGCACGAAGCCGTCGAGCGTCGCCGCCACGGCGTCGACGCGATCGCGGGCAGGCGTCCCCTGCTCGGCTTCGGTGACCAGCAGGCACAGCCCCGGCACACCACCGCGACCGATCCGACCGCGCAGCTGGTGCAGCTGGGACACGCCGAAACGGTCGGCCTCCAGAACGATCATGGTCGAGGCGTTCGGCACGTCGACGCCGACCTCGATCACGGTGGTCGCGACCAGCAGGTCGATCTCGCCGCGGGCGAAGGACTGCATGATCGCGTCCTTCTCGTCCGCCGCCATGCGTCCGTGCAGCCCGGCGATGCGCGCCGAACCCAGCTTCGGATGCGTCGAGAGCGCGGCCAACAGCTGCACCACGCCCCAGCGCGGTCCGCGGCTCTCCTCCTCCTCGTCGGCGAAGTGCTCCTGATCCGCTTCCTCCGCACCGTCGTCGGTGTCGATCGCCGCACACACGGCGAACACCTGACGGCCCTTCTCGATCTCCTCCGCGGCGCGCTCCCATACGCGGGCGAACCATCCGGGATGGTCGGCGAGCGGGGCGACGAAGGTCTCGATGCCCGCACGCCCGCTGGGCATCGTGCGGATCACCGAGGTGTCGAGGTCGCCGAACACCGTCATCGCGACCGTGCGCGGAATCGGCGTGGCGGTGAGCACGAGCGCGTGCGGGCTCGTGCCCTTGGCGCGCAGGGCTTCGCGCTGCTCCACGCCGAACCGGTGCTGCTCGTCGACGACGACGAGTCCGAGGTCGGCGAAGGTCGTCTTCTCGCCCAGCAGCGCATGCGTTCCCACCACGATGAGGGCCTGCCCTGCCGCGACCCTCAGAGCGGACTTGCGGCGCTCGGGAGCGGACATCTGCCCCGTGAGCAGCGTCGGCATCACGAGCGGGGCGAGTTTCGGTCCGAGCATCTTCGTGATCGAGCGCAGATGCTGCCCGGCGAGCACCTCGGTGGGTGCGATGAGCACCGCCTGGCCGCCCGACTCGGCCACCTGCAGCATCGCGCGCAGCGCGACCAGCGTCTTGCCGGATCCGACCTCGCCCTGCACGAGCCGGTTCATGGGCGCCCCGCCGATGAGGTCCGCGGCGATCGCCTGGCCCACCGTCTCTTGGTCGGGAGTGAGCTCGAACGGCAGCGCGGCGTCGAAGCGCTCCAGCAGCCCGCCTGGCTTGGCCGGGCGAGCGGTGGCATCGAGCATCCGCACGAGGTAGCGCTGCTGCATGAGGGCGCTCTGCAGTGTGAGCGCCTCGTGCATGCGCAGCGTGCGGATCGCGGGCGCGATCTCGTCCTTGGTGCTCGGCCGGTGGATCCGTTCGAGCGCGACGCGGGCGTCGAGCAGGCCCTCCTCACGGCGTACCTGGTCGGGAAGCGGCTCCGGCACCGGACCGAGATCGTCCAGGACCGTACCGACCATCTTCTCGATCTGCCACGTGGTGAGGGCCGCCGTGGCCGGGTAGATGGGCAGCGGCGTGGTCACGAGCACGTCGGCCTGGGTGCGGGCGCGCAGCTCGTCGTCGAACATCTCGTACTGGGGGTGCGCGAACTGCGTGACGCCACGGTAGTCGCCGACCTTGCCGGTGAACACCCCGCGGCGGCCGATCCGCAGCTCCTTCTCGCGCCATTCGAGCTGGCCGCGGTACTTGGCGAAGAAGGTCAGCACCATGCGGCCGACGCCATCGCCGATGTCGACCGTCATCATCGCGCCGCGACGGTTCTTCATGTCGCGCACGTCGACCTTCATCACCTCGGCGACGATCGTGACCGTCTCGCCCTTCGGGAGGTCGAGGATCGGCGTGAGCTCGCCGCGGTTGGCGTAGCGGCGCGGGTAGTGCGAGAGCAGATCCCAGACCGTGCTCATGCCGAACGCCTTCTGCAGCGCCTTCGCGTTTCCGTCGCCGACCGCGACGGCGAGCGGCGAATCGAGGCGGAGCGGCATGCTCAGAAGTCTAGAACGGGCCCCGGACGGCGCGCGCCGCCTGTGCACAGCGACGCAGCGGCACCGCCTCCCGCGGCGGGCGACGGCTCAGCGTTCGAGGAACTCCAGAGCCGCATCGCGGAACGCCTTGGACCCCGGGGCGTTGAAGTGGTGCCGTCCCGGGATCTCGAAGAACGATCCGTGCGGCGACGCGTCCGCGAGGCGGCGCGACCCGTCGATGATGGGATCCTCGGAACCGGTCGCGAAGAGGATCGGCTGCGCGGGCGCGGTCGCCGGATCCGGATCGATCGTGCGCGCCTCCCCGCGCATGCCCAGCGCGAGGGCGAGCATCACGTCGAGATCGTTGCCCGGCACGCGTTCGGTGAGGGCGATGTAGTCCCGCGTGGCAGCGTCGGTGACCGGCGTCCCCTCGGCCAGGTACGCGCGCACCTCGGCGACGTCGAGTCGCTCCAGCGGACGGCCGTCGGGGATTCCGCCGAGGACGGCGCGCGGGATCCGATCGCCGAGGTCGCGCAGCACCTCCCAGCCCACGCGGGCGCCCAGGGAGTATCCGACGTAGAGCGCGTCGTCGACGAGGTAGGTGTCGAGCACCTGTTCGATGTCACCCGCGAGGGTGCGCATCGTGTAGTCCTCGGGCTGGTGCGGCTTCTCGCTCGCGCCATGACCGCGCTGGTCGATGCCGAGCACCCGGTATCCCGCGCGCTCCAGGGTGCGCGCCCAGCCGGTGAGCGCCCAGTTGTCTCGGGTGCTGGAGGCGAAACCGTGCACGAGCAGCACCACGGGCGCGTCCGGATCGCCCCAGGTGTAGGTCGCGAGCCCGACGCCGTCACCCACCTCGATGATCTGCGGGCGGGGCATGCTGATCAGTGCTGCAAGAGGTTCGGCCACTCGTCCATCTTGGCCCCGCCCCGCCCACGGCGGGCTGTTCCGCCGCGCGTATGACGTGGCGCGTCGCGCCGGCGGCCGCGGCGGGCCGGCTTCGTCGGGGCGAATAGGGTGAACGGGTGACGAGAATCATCGCCGGATCCGCCGGGGGCATCCGCCTGGAGGTACCGGGTCAGGGAACCCGGCCCACGAGCGATCGGGTGCGCGAGTCGCTGTTCGGCGCGCTCTCCTCGATGGACGTGATCGCCGACGCCCGCGTGCTCGACCTCTACGCCGGATCCGGAGCGCTCGGGCTGGAAGCGCTCAGTCGCGGCGCGCGCAGTGCGGTGCTCGTCGAAAGAGGACGCGCCGCGGCAGCGGCCATCCGCCGCAATGCCGCCGCGGTCGCGAAGACGCTGGGTGGCGACTCGGCCGGGAGGACGAGCGTCCAGGAGTCGCCCGTGCACGGCTATCTCCTCCGCGCCGCTGGCCCGTTCGACCTGGTCTTCACCGACCCGCCCTACGATCTGTCCGACGCCGACATGACGGCCGACCTGGTGGCTCTCGCTCCGCTGCTCTCCCCCGGCGCCGTCGTCGTCATCGAACGCGCGAAGCGCTCCACGCCGCCGGACCTCGCGGCCGCCGGCCTCAGCCTCCTCCGCGAGAAGGCCTACGGCGACACCGCACTGTGGTGGGCGGAGCCGGCGGCTCCCTGACCGTCAGCGCCGGGCGTCGGCTCCGGCGTCCCGGTAGGGGTCCCAGCCCAGCGGGCCGACCGGCTCGCCGTCGCACAGCACCGGAGCGTCGGGCACTGCCTCGATCACGGATCCGATCCGCCGGAAGCCCGGCGGCAGCATTCCCACGGGGAATGCGGCGAGCAGGGCGTGGTCCTCGCCGCCGGCCAGCGCGCGATGCGGGTGTTTTCCCAGGGCGGCACCTTCGAGCGCGATCGTGACCCCGGAGGCCTCCGCCATGCGACCGGCATCGAGCGCGAGCCCGTCCGAGACGTCCATCATCGCCGTGGCTCCCGAGATCGCGGCGACCGGTCCGAGTCCGATCGGCGGCGCAGGGCGCAGCTGCGCGGCGATCGCGTCGGCCTCACCCTCATCCAGTGCGCCGGCATCGACGGAAACCGCCACGCCGTCGCGGTGGAAGCGCCGGAACAGCACAGAGAGTCCGTGGCCCGCGACCCCCATCTCCCCCGCGATCGCGATATCGTCCCCCACCCGAGCGCCGGAGCGGGTGACGGCCGGGCGGCCCTCGAGGTCGCCGAGCGCGGTGACCGCGATCATCAGGGTCGCCGACACCGTGAGGTCGCCGCCGACGACGGCGCACCCCGGGGCGAGGGCGGCGCAGGCGTCGCGGAAGCCATCGGCCAGCGCGGCGATGAACGAGAGGCGACGGTCCTTCGGCACGGCGAGAGCGACCAGCAGCGCCGTGGGACGGGCACCCATCGCCGCGATGTCGGCGAGGTTCACCGCCGCCGACTTCCAGCCCAGGTCGTAGCCGCTCGACCATGCCGCGCGGAAGTCAGGGCCCTCCACGAGCGTGTCGGTCGTCGCGACCACGGACCCGGACGGCGCCGCGACGACGGCGGCGTCGTCGCCCGGGCCGAGCAGCGCGTCGCGCCCCGCGGGCGTGCGGGTCAGGATCGTCCGCAGCACCCGCCCCTCACTCACCTCGCCGATCATCGGATCGTCGGATCCCGCGTCCCCCACGGTCGCATCGGATCCCGGAGCTGAAAGGTCCACCATGCTCTCAACGGTAGCCTGGAGGGATGCCCCGCCGTCTCACCGTCGCCACCGTCCTCGTGCTCTCAGCGGGACTGCTGGCCGGGTGCAGCTCGACCGTGCATCTGAACGCCGCGGACGATGCCAACGACCCGCGCTGCGCCGATGTGACGGTGCGGCTCACGAACGTACCCGCGATCGATGGGCATGATCGGCGCTGGACCGACGCGCAGGCGACGGCGGCCTGGGGCGATCCGGCCGTGGTGCTGCTCACGTGCGGGCTGCCCGAGGCGGAGCCGACGAGCGCTCTGCAGTGCATCTCCCTGCAGGGCATCGACTGGCTCGTCGACGATTCCAAGAGCCCGTACCTGACGCTCACGACCTATGGCCGCAAGCCCGCCGTGCAGCTGTACATCAACAGCAAGCCGGACGAGCCGAACAAGGGCGTCAGCGCCAACGACGTGATCGGCAACAAGAGCCTCGCCGCCGCGATCGCGACCATCCCCGCCACCCACGCCTGCACCGAGCGACCAGGGGCGGACGCGACGCCCACCCCGAGCCCGTCGAACTAGCGCCGCAGACCCGCCTCGATCAACTCCGTGATGAGGTCCCGATAGCTGAGCCCCGAAGCGATCCAGCACTTCGGGAACATCGAGATCGGTGTGAAGCCGGGCATCGTGTTCAGCTCGTTCACGACGAGGGTCCCGTCGGCCGTGAGGAACATGTCCACCCGCGCGAGCCCGCGCCCGTCGACCGCCTCGAACGCCTCGACGCCGGCGTTCTGGATCGCGACGATCTCGGCTTCGGCGAGATCGGCCGGGCAGACCACGTCCACGCCGTCACCACCGAGGTACTTGCCCTCGAAGTCGTAGAAGCCCCGCGAGGTCAGCACGATCTCGCCGGGCACCGACGCGCGCGGCCCTTCGGCGCCCTCGAGGATCGCGACCTCGATCTCGCGGCCGACGACACCCGTCTCCACGAGCACCTTGTCGTCTTCGGCGAGGGCGATGCGCATCGCCTCGTCGAATTCGGCGGGATCGGTCACCTTGGAGACGCCGACGCTGGAGCCGGCGCGGGCCGGCTTGACGAACAGCGGCGACCCGAGCGCCTCCGCCGCGGCGCGCACGCCCGCCGGATCCTCTGCCCACTGCCGTGCGCGCACGGTGATCCAGGGCGCAACGGCGATGCCGGCGGCCTGCAGCGCGACCTTCATGAAGTGCTTGTCCATGCACAGCGCGGAATCCAGCACCCCGCCGCCGGCGTACGGCACCTCGAGCGTGTCGAAGTAGCCCTGCAGCGTGCCGTCCTCGCCGTGCGGTCCGTGCAGCAGCGGCAGCACCACGTCGATCGGGCCCAGGTCGTCCACGGAGCCGTCGGCGCGGGTCACGCGCAGAGTGCGGACCCCGCCGGGCTCCGGCCACTGGATCCGGGTGCCGTTGTCGGCCACCTCGGGCAGGTGCGCGGCGTCGAGCGGGAACTTCTCGGGCTCGTCGTCCTCGAGGACGAACGCGCCCTCGCGGGTGATCCCGACGGGGATGACGTCGTAGCGCTCCCGGTCAAGGGCGCGCAGCACCCCGCCCGCCGTTGCGGAACTGATCGAATGCTCGCTGGAGCGCCCTCCGAAGAGCACCACCACCGTCTGCTTGTCCATTGCCCGTCCCTTCCCCCTGCGGGGTGTCGTCGTCGGTGGTCAGATGGGGGGCGATGTCGCGCGGGTCCATGGCGCCGTCCAGCACCATCTTCACCTGCTCGACGATCGGCATCTCCACGCCGGCGGCGCGGGCCAGCTGCAGGATCGGCGCGACGGACGCGAGTCCCTCTGCCGTCTGCTGCATCTGCTTGACCACGTCCTGGAAGCTGTATCCCTGGCCGAGCAGGCGCCCGGCCGTGTTGTTGCGGCTGAGCGGCGACTGGCACGTCGCGATCAGGTCGCCGAGGCCGGCGAGTCCCTGCAGAGTGCCCGGCTGCGCGCCGTTCGCCACCGCGAAGTCGGTCATCTCGACCAGTCCCCGGGTGATGATCGACGCCTTGGTGTTCTCGCCGTAGCCGACGCCGTCGACGATGCCGATCGCGACGGCGATGAGGTTCTTCAGCACGCCGCCGAACTCCGTGCCGATGACGTCGGTGTTCACGAAGCTGCGGAAGTAGCGGTTGCGCGCGGTGCGCGCGACGATGTCGGCCGTCTCCTGGCTGGTGGAGGCGATGACCGCGGCGGTCGGCTGCTCACGCGCGATCTCGAGGGCCAGGTTCGGGCCGCTCGCCACGGCGATGCGGTCGGGATCGCAGCGCAGTTCCTGCTCGATCACCTGGCTCATCCGCAGTCCGGTGCGCTTCTCGACGCCCTTCATGAGGCTGACGACCGGGATGTCGGAGTCCCGCAACAGCGGGCGCAGCGCCTTGAGGTTCTCCCGCAAGGTCTGGCTCGGCACCGACAGGTACACCTGCTCGGCGCCCTGGATCGCTTCGGCGAGGTGGTGCGTGGCCGTCATCGAACGCGGCAGGTTGATCCCGGACAGGTACTGCGAGTTGCGCTTGGCCTCGGCGATCTCGTGGGCGAGCTCCTGCCTGCGTGCCCACATCGTCACCTGGGCGCCGCCGTCGGCGAGGATCTTGCCGAAGGTGGTCCCCCAGCTGCCGGCCCCGATCACCGTGACACGCGGTCCGAGTGGGATCGACGCCGTGCGCGGTGCGTTCCTAGGAGTCAAGACGACCCGTCTCCCTCTGGCCGTGCTCGGCCGGGTTCCAGCGCTTGGCAGGGGCCTTCTCGCCGCGGAGCTCCTCCAGGAGGTCCGTGATCGCGGTCATCAGCCGGTCCGTGGCCTCCACGAGGGCGGCGCTCTCCCCCGCGCGGTCGTACAGGTCGGAGATGTCGACCGGATCCCCGATCACGACGTCGACCTTCTTACGCGGCGGCCAGAGGCTCAGGCCCTTCTGATAGCGGCCCATGATGTTCTGCGTGCCCCACTGCGCCATGGGGATCAGCGGGATCCGTCCGGCGAGAGCGAGACGGACGGCGCCAGACTTGCCGCGCATCGGCCACAGCTCGGGGTCGCGCGTGAGCGTTCCCTCGGGATAGACGATCACGCCCCGGCCATGCTCGACGAGTTCCTTCGACTGTGCGATGGTCTGCTTCGCCGCGGAGACGGACGTCGCCCGCGCGACGGAGATCATGCCGGTGCCACGCAGCGCCCAGCCCAGCACGGGCACGCGGAACAGGCTCTCCTTCGCCATGAAGCGAGGCGCGCGTCCGAGCCGCCAGACAGCAACGGCGACGATGAGCGGGTCGAACTCCGAGTAGTGGTTCGGCGCCATCACGAAGGCCCCGGAGCGGGGCAGCTTCTCCTCACCGCGGATGCGGATCTTCGCGAGGAAGGAGATGACCGGGACCACGAAGACCGCCAGGAACCAGAACAGGCTCGGGCGGGTCTTCTCGGCGGTCGCGCGCATATCAGCCGATCACATCGAAGTCGGCACCCAGCGCGGTCAGCTTGTCGAGGAACTTCTCGTAGCCGCGGCTGAGGATGTCGACGCCGGAGACCTTCGACTCGCCGGTCGCCGTGAGCGCGGCGATCACGTGGCTGTAGCCGCCGCGCAGGTCGGGCACCACGATGTCGGCGCCGTGCAGCGGGGTCGGACCGGTGATGACCGCGGCCTGCTCGAGATCGCGACGCGCGACGCGGCGGGGACCATCCTGCAGACCGTGCGGGTGCACGACGATGTCGGCGCCCATCTTCACGAGCGCGGCGGTGAAGCCCATCCGGTTCTCGTAGACGGTCTCGTGCACGACCGAGCGGCCGCGAGCCTGCGTCAGGGCGACAACGAGCGGCTGCTGCCAGTCGGTCATGAAGCCGGGGTGCACGTCGGTCTCGACCGTGACCGGCTTCAGCTCGCCGTCGCGGCGGAACAGGATCCCGTCCTCGCGCACGTCGAACCAGCCGCCCGCCTTGCGGAAGACGTTGAGGAAGGTCAGCATCTCCTGCTGCTTCGCGCCGCCGACGAAGATCTCACCGTCGGTGGCGAGGGCTGCGCACGCCCAGGAGGCGGCCTCGTTGCGGTCGAAGATCGACCGGTGGTCGTAGCCGCGCAGCGTCTCGACGCCCTCGATGAGGATGACCCTGTTCGGCTCGTAGGAGATGATCGCGCCCATCTTCTGCAGCACCGCGATGAGATCCATGATCTCGGGCTCGATCGCCGCGTTGCGCAGCTCGGTCTGCCCCTGCGCGCGCACGGCCGTGAGCAGCACCTGCTCGGTCGCACCGACGCTCGGGTACGGCAGGTGGATGCTCGTGCCCTTCAGCCCGTTCGGCGCCGAGAGGCGGATGCCGCTGGGCAGCTTCTCGACGACGGCGCCGAACTTGCGCAGCGCGTCGAGGTGGAAATCGATGGGGCGGTCGCCGATGCGGCAGCCGCCGAGATCCGGGATGAAGGCCTGACCGAGGCGGTGCAGCAGCGGACCGCAGAACAGGATCGGGATCCGCGAGGCGCCCGCGTGCGCGTCGATCTCCTCGAAGTGCGCCGACTCGACGTCGCTCGGGTCGAAGATGAGCGCACCGGCCTCATCGCCCTCGGTGACCCGCACGCCGTGCACCTCGAGCAGGGAGCGCACCACTGCGACATCGCTCAGATCGGGGACATCGCGCAGCGTGCTCGCGGTCTCGCCGAGGAGGGTGGCGACCATGGCCTTGGTCGCCAGGTTCTTCGCGCCCTTCACGTCCACCCGGCCGTGAAGTGGCCGTCCGCCGCGGATTGCCAGGACATCGCCCGAAGGCTTCGAAGCGAGCGTGGTCTCGTGCAGCGGTGTCGTCATTCAGGGCCTCTTCTTGTGGAACGGGCGCGGCCGGAGCCGTCGGGCGGATGCCCCAGGCTCACGGCCGCGTCCGATTCAAAGAACAGGAAGCGTACGTGGCCGCCACGACTCGCGGCGGGCCTCGAACTGCGCGATCTTGTCTTCGTTGCGCAGCGTGAGCCCGATGTCATCGAGCCCTTCGAGGAGCCGCCATCTAGTGTAATCGTCGATCCCGATGGTGGTCTGGAAGACGGGCTCGCCTGTCGCCTGCGCCGCGCCGGCCGAAGGGCCGATCGTGGCGGTGCGTGCGGCGAGGTCGACCGTGATCTCCCGGCCGGGATCCTCGTCGATCAGCGCCCAGATCCGCTCGATGTCGGCTTCGTCGACGGTCGCCGCGAGCAGTCCCTGCTTACCGGAATTGCCACGGAAGATGTCAGCGAAACGAGGGCTCAGCACGACCTTGAATCCGTAGTCGCGCAGTGCCCACACGGCGTGCTCACGACTGGATCCGGTACCGAAATCGGGGCCCGCCACGAGGACGGATGCGTTCCGGAACGGTTCCTGATTGAGCACGAACTCGGGATCCTGCCGCCAGGCGTGGAAGAGGGCGTCCTCGAAGCCGGTCTTGGTGACGCGCTTCAGGAACACCGCAGGGATGATCTGGTCGGTGTCGACGTTGGAGCGCTTCAGCGGGGCTGCGACGCCGGTGTGGGTGGTGAACTTCTCCATGCTCAGGCCTCCTGCCCGTTCTCGACGAGGTCGCTCGGGCTGGACAGCGTGCCGCGCACGGCCGTCGCCGCGGCGACGAGGGGCGACACGAGATGCGTGCGCCCTCCCTTGCCCTGCCGACCCTCGAAGTTGCGATTGCTCGTCGATGCGCACCGCTCGCCGGGGGCGAGCTGGTCGGGGTTCATCCCCAGACACATCGAACAACCGGCGAACCTCCACTCGGCGCCGAAGTCGGTGAAGACCTTGTCCAGCCCCTCGGCCTCGGCCTCCAAGCGCACGCGGGCGGATCCCGGGACCACCATGACGCGCACGCCGTCGGCCTTCTTCTTGCCCTCGATGACGGACGCGAAGGCGCGCAGATCCTCGATCCGGCTGTTCGTGCAGGAGCCCATGAAGACGGCGTCGACCTTCACCTCCTTCAACGGGGTGCCGGGGGTCAGATCCATATACTCGAGCGCCCGCTCGGCAGCGCTGCGCTCGTTCGCGTCGGCGATCTCGGCGGGGTTCGGCACCGACGCCGACAGCGAGACGCCCTGACCGGGGTTGGTGCCCCAGGTCACGAACGGCTCGAGTTCGTCGGCGTCGATGAACACCTCGGCGTCGAAGGTCGCGCCCTCGTCCGTGGGCAGCGTGCGCCAGTACGCGACCGCGTCGTCCCAGTCCTGGCCCTGCGGCGCGTGCGGCTTGCCCTGCACGTACGCGAAGGTGGTCTCGTCGGGGGCGACCATGCCCGCGCGGGCGCCCGCCTCGATCGACATGTTGCAGATCGTCATGCGGCCCTCCATAGAGAGGGCGCGGATCGCGCTGCCACGGAATTCCAGCACATATCCCTGACCGCCGCCGGTGCCGATCTTGGCGATCACGGCGAGGATGATGTCCTTCGCCGTGACGCCGGAGCGCAGCGTGCCGTCGACCGTGATCGCCATGGTCTTGAACGGCTTGAGCGGAAGCGTCTGCGTGGCCATGACGTGCTCGACCTCGCTGGTGCCGATGCCGAACGCCATCGCGCCGAACGCGCCGTGCGTCGAGGTGTGCGAGTCGCCGCAGACCACGGTGATGCCGGGCATCGTGAGCCCCAGCTGCGGGCCGACGACGTGCACGATGCCCTGCTCCGCGTCGCCCAGCGAGTGCAGGCGCACCCCGAACTCCGCGGCGTTGCGTCGCAGCGTCTCGATCTGGGTGCGGCTGGTGAGGTCGGCGATCGGCTTGTCGATCGCCAGCGTCGGGGTGTTGTGGTCCTCGGTCGCGATCGTGAGGTCGAGACGGCGCAGCGGGCGCCCCTCGGAGCGCAGGCCGTCGAAGGCCTGAGGGCTCGTGACCTCGTGCACGAGGTGCAGGTCGATGTAGATGAGGTCGGGCTCGCCGTTCTCGCCCTTCACCACGAGGTGGTCGTCCCAGACCTTTTCAGCCAGCGTCCGGGGGCGGGGGGATGCGTCGTTCATGCGTTGCTTCTCCTGGGTAGTGGTGCGGCCGTGTCCCCTGAAGAGCAGGGCGCGACTCCGCGGCGAGAAAGGCCTAGATCGAGGTCTCGCCGCGGCTGCTAAGGAGAAGCTGCACCGCCTGCATGGCCACGAGCTTACCCCCGGTCAGGGTGGGTGTTTCCCACCCACCCTGAGTCCGTATCGGCGCACAGTGCGGGCGCAGAGGGGGCGCGCCCGCGGTACTTCCCCACTGGTCGACGATTGGCGTCTCGTCGTTCGGATCTCAATGTTGCGAACAACTCTTCGCAACATTACGGTGGGCTGCATGGTCGCCGAAGAACTCACCACAGCTCAGCTGCGCGTGCTGTCGCATCCCGCGCGCCTGGCGTTCCTGCGCCGGCTCAGGGAACACGGGCCTGCGACCTCGCGGGTCCTCGGACGCGAATTCGACCTCGACTCCGGAGCCGCCAGCTACCACCTGCGCCGACTCGAGGCCGGGCATCTCATCCGAGAGGATCCGACACTCGGCACCAGGCGGGAGCGGTGGTGGTGCGCCATCGACGACATGTCCCAGTTCGATCCCGCGGTGCACGACGACGCCGCCGCGGCGCGCCAGTATGTGCAGTCGGTCGTGCTGATGGCGGCCGACGAACTGCGTCGGGTCGCCGGTTCCGTTCCCGACGCCGACCGCGCCTGGCTGTCCGAAGCGGCCTTCATCGATCTGCGTGTCCCCCTCGACGGCGAGGGGCGTCGAGCGCTGCGCGAGGAGCTCATGGCGGTCGTCGACCGTTGCCGGGAGGACCCGCGCGATGACGCGGCAGCGGCCTTCACGCAGGTGCGGCTGCAGATCTACGAGCAGCGCTGATGGGGCCCGGGGCGCGACGAGACGCCGTGCGATGGGTGCTGGCCTACACCCTCGCCGTTCTCGGAGACGTCACCTACTACCTGATCCTCACCTGGGCGGCCGCAGAGGCGGGTGGCGCGCGCTGGTCGGGCATCATCCTCGCCGCAGGATCCCTGCCGCGCCTGCTGCTGATCCTGGCGGGCGGCGTGCTGGCCGATCGTCTGGACCCGCGCCGCATCGCGATCTGGACCGACTCCGCACGTGCGGCGACACTGGTCGTCGCTGTGCTCCTCACCGCCGTGCTCGGCCTGCTCCCCTGGTGGCTGACGGTCGTCGCGGTGATCTTCGGCGTCGTCGACGCGTGCTTCCTCCCTGCGGTCGGCGCCATGCCCGCCCGGCTCGTCCCGCCTGAGGAGTTGACGCGGCTTCAGGCATGGCGGATCACGGGCCTGCGGGTCGCGAACGCCGCCGGACCTGTGCTCGGCGCCCTACTGCTCGTCGGCGGCAGCGCAGTCGCGTTCGGCGCCGTGGCGCTGCTGTTCGTCGCCTCTGTGATCCTGCTGCGCACGATCCGCCCTGTTGCCGCCGGCGCCCGAGGGACGCGGGCCGCTTCGGCGAAGTCCGGATCCGGCTGGCGTGAAGTGAGGCGACTGAGGATCACGACGCTGGTGATCGGCACTGCGCTGTCCGAACTGCCGTTCTCGGGTCCGATCGCCGCCGCGATCATCCTGCTGGTGCAGGGACGCGGCTGGCCCGCGAGCATCGCCGGCGGCGTGCTCGCCGCATTCAGTGTCGGCGGGCTGGCGACGAGCGTGCTCCTGTCCATGACGACGCGCGCCGGGGGCCGCACCATGACGCTCGCCTCGGTCGGAGCGACCGCACTCCTGCTGATCGCGTTCGGCTCATCGACCGATCCGGGCGCTGCCTTCCTCTGGGGGGCGACGCTCGGAATCACCAGCGGAGTGACCATGGTGCTGTGCCAGGGGCAGGTGCAGCGCGCCACACCACCGGCCCTGCTCGGACGGGTGACGGCGGTGCTGACCCTGCTCACTCTCGGGCTGAGCCCACTCGCCTACGCGGGCGTCGGATTGGTCGCCGATCTCGCAGGCGTCCCCACACTCTTCACTGCAGCGGCCGTGGTGGTCGCGGCGTCGGGTGTCGTGCTCGCCACGGCGCGCTTCGAGACTCCCGCGCCGCCCGCCCCTGCGGAGGGGTGAAGGCCGCGGGGCCGGGCCCGTGCATGCGCCGCCGTGCGACCGCGCGGAAGCGCTCACGCTGCGAGCGAATGCTCCCGGCAGTCACTCCGCGAGAGCGCGCTCGCGGCGCTTCTCGCGCCCGGAGGCGATCAAGCTCGCGCCCGTGGCGCCGAGCATCGCGACGACGATCACGGTGAGCGACAGCCAGATCGGCACGTCAGGAGCCCACTCGATCGGCTTGCCGCCGTTGATGAACGGCACGCTGTTCTCGTGCATCGCGTGCAGCACGAGCTTGACGCCGATGAAGGCCAGGATGATCGCGATGCCGTAGTGCAGGTAGCGCAGGCGGTCGAGCAGGTCGCCGAGCAGGAAGTAGAGCTGGCGGAGCCCCATCAGCGCGAAGATGTTCGCGGTGAACACGAGGAAGCTGTTCTGCGTGATGCTGAAGATCGCGGGGATCGAGTCGATCGCGAACATCAGATCCGTCACGCCGATCGTGACGAACACGATGATCATGGGAGTCCAGATCCGCTTGCCGTCCACGACCGTGCGCAGCTTCGGCCCGTCGAACTCGTCGCTGACCGGGACGAGTCGGCGCACCAGCCGTACGGCGAAGCCCTCCTTCGCGGCGGTCTCGTCCTCCTGCTCCTTCTCCGGCATCGCCTGGCGGATCGCGGTCCAGATCAGGAAGGCGCCGAACAGGTAGAACACCGGGGCGAAGTTCTCGATGATCGTGACGCCGAGCAGGATGAACACACCGCGCAGCACCAGCGCGATGATGATGCCCACCATCAGCACTTCCTGCTGCAGCTTCCGCGGCACCGAGAACTGCGCCATGATCAGCACGAACACGAAGAGGTTGTCGATCGAGAGGCTGTACTCCAGCGCCCATCCGGTGAGGAACTCCCCCGCATGCCGGCCGCCCGCGACCGCGAGCAGGAGTCCCGCGAATCCGAGCGCCAGGGCGACGTAGAACACGACCCAGAGGGTGGACTCCTTCGTGGAGGGGATGTGCGGGCGCCAGCGCACGATCAGCAGGTCGCCGATCAGGATCAACAGCAGAACGACGAGCGAGACGATTTCGAACCAGACGGGAACGTCCACAGGGGCCTTTCGAAGAGGTCGGTCAACGGCCGAAAGTCTCTTCCCCGCCGAACAGCGGTCACGCGCCCGGAGGCCCGGCAACGGGCCTCGTGATGACGATCGCGTGAAGTCGGAATACTCCCCTTCGCAGGGTTCATTCTACGGCACGAGCGTGGATCGACGGTTCGCGCGGTGCCGGGAACTCGCCGATCGTCCTCCACAATCTGGTCTTCGGTTGAGTTGTCCCCGGTTTGGATATGGGGGTTGATCTGGGGTTCGAATGTCGGTGGCCCTGGGCAGGATGGGGGTATGAGGACGTGGGATGCGATCGCGGCACTGATCCCGGCCCTGGCCGGGCGGGTCGGTGCGGGCGCGGGCGCGTCGGACGTGCAGGCGGTCGTGGAGGGGTTGGGTGATGCGGAGGCGGTGGCGGTGCTTCGCGAGGCGGGTGAGGTTGGCCGGCTGGTGGAGCAGGTGCAGGTGATCTGTGCCGGAGTGATCGCCCGCCGCTCAACCAGGGACGCCGGGCATGTCGGGTTGGCGCAGTCGCGCGGGCACCGGACGGCGGCGTCGCTGGTGCAGGAGCTCGGCGGGATGACGAAGGGCGAAGCGGCGAGGCAGGTGCGGGTCGGGGAAGCGCTCCTCGACGATCCCGTGGTGGAGGGTGCCGGAGTCGGGTCGGATGATGCTGGTGTCGGCTCGGATGGTGCTGGTGTCGGGTCGAATGGTGCTGGTGTCGGCTCGTCCGGTGATCCAGCGCCGGGAGGTGCGCCCGTGGGCGATTGGCGRCAGGTGTTGCGGGAGGGTTGCGGTCCGGGACGGTCACCTCGGCACAGTTCGACGCGATCCGCCGCGGCCTCGGCAACCCACCCGCCATACCGGAACGCGGGACCGAAGCCGACCGCGCCGCGCACGATGCGTGGGCGCAGGCAGCCGTGCAGCTGATCGACGAAGCGGGGCGGCGGACTGTGGAAGAACTCGCCGCTGCGGCCCGCACGGTGCGGGACCTCCTCGACCCGGACGGCGCCGAAACCCGGTTCTTGGCGCGATACGAGAAGCGTGCGTTTCGGACCTGGTTCGACCCCGACGGGATCCGGCGGGCATCGATCGCGTTCGACGACGAAGGCGGCGCCTACCTCGACACGATCTTCAACGCCGCACTCCGCCCCCGCCGCGGCGGACCCCGCTTCGTCGACCCGAAAGAGAAGACGAAAGCCTCAGACCTCGCCGCAGATCCCCGCACCAACGACCAACTCTCCTACGACCTGCTCCTGGACCTCATCCGCACCGGAGCGCTCGCCGACCCCGCCGCCGTGTTCGGCACCCGGCAAGCCGGCATTCGCCTCGTCCAGCAGATCGGGGCGGACGGGACGCCAACCCCGGTCGCCATCACCGAAGACGGCCTCACCGCACTCCCCGCTACGGTCGCGGAACGACGGATCTGCGACACCGGAACCCTCCCCGTCACCGTCGACACCAGCGGCAACCCCCTCGACGTCGGCCGAGAATCACGGCTCTTCACCCCGAAACAACGCATCGCCCTCGCCATCCGCGACGGCGGCTGCCGATGGACCGGCTGCGACCGCCCCGCCTCGTACTGCGAAGCCCACCACATCGACGAATGGACCCGCGACGAGGGCCACACCAACATGGACCGCGGCATCCTGCTCTGCCGCTTCCACCACATGCAACTCCACCACGGGCAATGGCAGATCACCCGCGACCAGAAACGCGACTTCGTCCTGCATCACCCCGACAGACAACACGCCGTGCTCCACCCACGGCTCCCCCTCCGCTACGCCTGGGGAGACATTGCCCCACCACCCAAACGCTTCCGCCCCGCCGCCTGAACCCGCCACCGAAAGGCCGGGTCAGGCAGTCGCGGAGCGCCCGGCCGACCGAGCAGAACAGTCAAAGACTGTCGCGCCCACTCACGCCTGGCAGCGCGGGCACCAGTACAACTTGCGGGCGCCGATCTCCTCGAGCACGATGTCGGTGCCGCACACGCGGCACGGCAGGCCTGTGCGGTGGTACACCCAGTGACGGTCGTCGCGGTGCGCCATCGCGGCTCGGTACTGGTCGGCCGTGAGGTCGTCCATGGTCATCATCTGACCCGTCTCGACGCCGATCGCGAGCAGGCGCACCCAGTCCCGCCAGAGCGCGCGCACGGTCTCCTCCGGCACATCGCGCCCCGGAGTGTGCGGGTTCAGCTGCGCACGGAACAGCAGCTCTGCTCGATACACATTGCCGATCCCGCTGACCACGGACTGGTCCATGAGCAGGAGCGCGATCGGCACCGCCCGGCGCCGCACCGCGGCGACGAAGCGCTCCTCACCCGCGTCCACGTCGCCCACGAGCGGATCCGGGCCGAGCTTCGCGACCGTCGCCAGCATCTCGTCCGGCGTCTGCAGCACGCACGCGGTCGGTCCGCGCAGATCCGCGCAGGTCGAATCCGTCATGAGCCGCAAACGCACCTGCCCGACCACGGGCGGCGGCCACTCGGCCCCCTCGTCCGCGAGACCCTTCGTGGCCTCGGACATGCGCACGTGCACGCGAGTCTT
Organism: Microbacterium sp. 05N427; assembly: GCF_056397105.1. Classification (NCBI taxonomy): domain Bacteria; kingdom Bacillati; phylum Actinomycetota; class Actinomycetes; order Micrococcales; family Microbacteriaceae; genus Microbacterium; species Microbacterium sp. 05N427. Next base: position 73,959 of record NZ_JBFTMT010000019.1, on the reverse strand, counting down.
CCTCGGGGCACCGATGGAAGCGAGCGAATTCTCACCGGCGTCATCCAGGATCGGAGTTTCGTCGAGATCAGTGCCTCGCTGATTCGTCTGGCCCATCCTTCCGTTCGCCGAAGCGATGGTCGGATCCACGAGGATCTCGCCGGAGAAGTCCCAGGCGCCGTAGAGCCCCAGATGCACGCGCAGCCACAGATCACCCTCGGTCTCGAGGAACATCTGCTTGCCGACGGCCTGCACGCTCTCGACAGCCCGGCCGTCGAGCAGCGCGGCCCCCTCAGCGAATCGGCCCTGAGGACTCGACGCGACGACGGGCTTGCCGACGAAGTTGCGCGCGAACTGCCGCGCGATCCGATGGACGGAATGGCCCTCGGGCATCAGGCGCGCGGGTCCGGGAGCAGGGATCCGTCGCGCTCGAAGTCGGCGATCTGCGCGATCCGCCGCACGTGCCGCTCCTCGTTCGAGAAGGGCGTGGCGATGAAGCGATCGATGAAGCCCGCGACCTCGTCGAAGGTGTGCTGGCGCGCGCCGATCGCGATCACATTCGCGTCGTTGTGCTCCCGCGCGAGCTCTGCGGTCGCGATGCTCCACACCAGCGCCGCACGGACGCCCTCGACCTTGTTCGCCGCGATCTGCTCGCCGTTTCCGGAACCGCCGAACACCACGCCGAGCGCCTCGACGCCCGCGCGCTGGTCGTCGATCGTCGCCTGCGCGGCGCGGATGCAGAACGCCGGGTAGTCGTCCAGAGCGTCGTACTCGACGGGCCCGTGGTCCACGACCTCATGCCCCGCCTCGGCGAGATGGTGCTGCAGCTGCGTGGAGAACTCGAGACCGGCGTGATCGGTGGCGATGTGGATGCGCATGGCTCAATCCTACGGAGCACTGCCACCACCGCGGGGCGGCGTGACGCGGCCCCGCGGAACGGTCAGGGTGCGATACCGGCCGCAGCGGGCTTGAACCCCGCGCGGATGTTCTCGCAGCACCCGGGACGGCACACGTCGAACGCGGGACCGAGCGCCGTGACGTGCGCGCGGTCTGCCGCAGGGCGGCCCTCCAGACGCTCCTGGATGAGGTCGACGATCCCCGCGACGAAGGAGTCCGACACTCCGGGTGTCGGCGTGCGCACGAAAGCAAGACCAGCCTCCGCGGCCGCATCCTTCGCCTCGGTGTCGAGATCCCAGAGCACCTCCATATGGTCGCTCACGAAGCCGAGCGGGACCACGGCCACCGCGGTACGACCGCGACCGGGCAGTTCCTCGATCACGTCGCAGATGTCGGGCTCGAGCCAGGGCTGCGAGGCCGGGCCCGAACGGGACTGGTACACGAGCTCCCACGAGACGTCCGCCGCGCCCGGCAGCAGCTCGGCCACGCGGCTCATGACCCACGCCGCGACGGCCTCGTGCTGCGCGGCATACGCGCCCCCGGAACCCCAATCGACGTCGCGGGGACCGGAACGCAGCGCATCGTCGGTCGGAACGCTGTGCGTGGTGAACAGAACTTGGATCGCGGCGGCATCCGCGCCATCCGCCGTGAAGCCGACGATCGCGTCGCGCACGCCCTCGACGAAGGACGTGACGAATCCGGGGTGATCGTAGAACGGTCGGATCTTGTCGATCGTCACGGTCTCACCGAGACCGGTCTCGTCCAGCACACGAGCGAAGTCCTCGCGGTATTGGCGACAGCTGGAGAAGGAGCTGTACGCGCTCGTGGCGAACGCCAGCAGCGTCGTGTCGCCGCCCTCGGACGCCTCGGTCACGGCGTCGGACAGGTACGGAGCCCAGTTGCGGTTGCCCCAGTACACCGGGAGGTCGATCCCGCGACGCACGAGCTCGGACTCGAGTGCGGCCTTGAGCGCGCGGTTCTGCGCGTTGATCGGGCTCACACCGCCGAAGTGCCGGTAGTGGTGCGCGACCTCCTCGAGCCGCTCGTCCGGGATGCCGCGGCCTCGGGTGACGTTGCGCAGGAAGGGGATCACGTCGTCCTGCCCCTCGGGTCCGCCGAATCCCGCGAGCAGGATGCCGTCATACGCCACGGGCGTCTCGACGAACTCGGGCCCGCTCGCGGCAGGCTCGGAGGCGAAGGGAACGGTTGCTGCGGTCACGTTTCGAGCACTCACTCTTCTATCTTCCCCTGAAGTTCCTTTGCCGCCGCCGAGCGCCGGCTCAGCGCCCGGACGAAGCCTGCGGGAACCCGCGGAATCTTGCGAGACCCGCGCTGGCGTAGGCTGGGACGGTTGCCGCCGGCGCCAGCAGCGCGGATCTTGCGGCCGAAACCCTCACCCCTGGGAGTCTGAGCAGTGCCTGGAGAGAACCTCACCCGCATCGAGGCGCAGGAGCGCCGCGCGATCGTCGACACCGAGTCGTACGAGATCGCGCTCGACCTCACAAAGGGCGCGGAGGTGTTCGGATCCCGCAGCGTCGTGCGCTTCACCGCCGCCGAGGGGTCCTCGACCTTCATCGACCTGATCGCGCGCGAGGTGCGCGAAATCACCTTGAACGGCGAGCTGATCGACCCGACGTCGGCGTTCGCCGATTCGCGGATCGCACTCGACGGCCTGGCGAGCTCGAACGTGCTCGTCGTCGACGCCGACTGCGAGTACACGAACACGGGCGAGGGCCTGCACCGTTTCGTCGACCCCGTCGACGGCGAGGTCTACCTCTACTCGCAGTTCGAGGTGCCCGACTCCCGTCGCGTCTTCGCCGTGTTCGAACAGCCCGACTTGAAGGCGACGTTCCAGTTCACGATCACCGCGCCTGCCGCGTGGAAGGTCGTCTCGAACTCCCCCACCCCCGAGCCGATCCAGCACGACGTCTCGAACGGGTCCGCATCAGAGGAGACCGGCGCGGTCGCCACCTGGGGTTTCGAGCCCACCCCGCGGATCTCGTCGTACATCACCGCGATCATCGCCGGCCCCTACGAGGAGACGTTCTCGGAGCTGACGAGCGCATCCGGCCGCGTGATCCCGCTCGGCGTCTACGGGCGCAGGAGCCTGTGGGAGCACCTCGACGCCGACTACATCTTCGACAAGACCCGTGAGGGCTTCGCCTACTACGAGGAGAAGTTCGGCGTCCCGTACCCGTTCGCGAAGTACGACCAGCTCTTCGTGCCGGAGTTCAACGCCGGCGCCATGGAGAACGCGGGTGCGGTGACCTTCACCGAGACCTACGTCTTCCGCAGCAAGGTGACCGACGCCGTCAAGGAGCGTCGCGTCGTCACGATCCTGCACGAGCTCGCGCACATGTGGTTCGGCGACCTCGTCACCATGAAGTGGTGGAACGACCTCTGGCTGAACGAGTCGTTCGCCGAGTGGGCGTCCACCATCGCGACCGCCGAGGCCACCGAGTGGACCGAGGCGTGGACGACCTTCAACGCGATGGAGAAGACCTGGGCCTACCGTCAGGACCAGCTCCCCTCCACTCACCCCGTCGTCGCCGAGATCAACGATCTCGACGACGTGCAGGTGAACTTCGACGGCATCACCTACGCCAAGGGCGGATCCGTCCTCAAGCAGCTCGCCGCCTGGGTGGGCATCGAGGCGTTCTTCGCCGGCGTGTCCGAGTACTTCAAGAAGCACTCCTGGCAGAACACCGAGCTCAGCGACCTGCTCGTCGAGCTGGAGYGCACCAGCGGCCGCGACCTCACGGTCTGGTCGAAGAAGTGGCTCGAGACCGCGGGCGTGAACACGCTCGCACCGGTGATCGCCGAGGCCGGCGACGGCTCGATCTCACGCTTCGCGGTCACGCAGACCGCTCCCGCCGACTACCCGACGATCCGCCCGCACCGCCTGGGGATCGGGTTCTACAACCTCGACGCCTCTGGCGCGCTCGTGCGCACCCACCACGTCGAGGTGGACGTCGACGGAGACCGCACCGAGATCCCCGAGCTGCAGGGCCTGAAGCGCCCCGACCTCGTGCTGCTGAACGACGAGGACCTCGCCTACGCGAAGATCCGTCTCGACGAGCGCTCCCTGGCGACCGCCGTCGCGCACCTCGCCGACATCAGCGACCCGCTCGCCCGCTCCCTCGTGTGGGGCGCAGCATGGGACCAGACCCGCGACGCCGAGAGCGCCGCGAGCGACTACATCGACCTCGTGCTCGGCAACATCGGCCGCGAGACCGAGTCGACCACGGTGCGCACCACGCTCAGCCAGCTGCAGACCGCCGCCGCCCTGTACGTCACGCCCGAGCACCGTGCCGCCGCCCGTACCCGTGTGGCGGACGGCCTGTGGGCGCTCGCTCAGGGCGCGGAGGCTGCGTCCGACAGCCAGTTGCAGTTCGTCACCGCGTTCGCGAACTCGCTCACCACGCCCGAGCACGCCGACGTCCTCCGCCGCCTGCGCGACGGCGAGCTGACCCTCGACGGCCTCACGATCGACACCGACCTCTCGTGGCAGCTGCTCGTCGGCCTCGCCACGGTCGGCGCCGTCGACGGTGCTGCGATCGACGCCGCGCTGGAGGGCGACAACACTGCCAAGGGAGCGGAGTTCGCCGCTCAAGCCCGCGCCGCGCTGCCGACGCCCGAGGACAAGCAGGCCGCGTGGTCGTCGCTGGTCGAGCACGACGATCTGTCTAACACGATCGTCCGCTCCGCCGCGCTCGGCTTCACGCACCCCGCAGGGGTCGCGCTGCTCGAGCCGTTCGTCGCCCAGTACTTCGATGCCCTGCTCCCGCTCTGGGAGAGCCGCACGTTCCAGGTCGCGAACTATCTGATCGTCGGCCTGTACCCGAAGGCGCTCGCGAGCACCGCCCTGCGCGACGCGACCCGCGCCTGGCTGTCTGCGCACCAGGACGCCGCGCCCGCGCTGCGCCGCCTCGTGTTCGAGAACCTCGCCGACGTCGAGCGCGCTCTCGCCGCCCAGGCCCGCGACGCCGAGGCCGTCGAGGCCGTGGCCGCCGCCGACGCGCAGAGCTGACGCATCGCATAGCGACGAGCCGAAGGGCCGGAACGGAGAGGGATCTCCTTCCGGCCCTTCGCCGTGTCAGGCCCACTTGAGGCGCGGTTCGCCGCGAAGCACCGTCGCCCGTTCAGAGCCTGCCAAGGGGCCCGGTCATAGGATCGAGAACGATGAATATCGTCTCCTTCGAGGATCAGGCCGCCAAGCTCGCGGACCTGTGGACCCAGACTCTCGATGTCCTCGGCAAGATCGGCATGAAGGCGCTCTGGAGCGTCGTCACGATCGCCGTCTGCGTCCTGATCGCCTTTGCGCTCCGATTCGTGATCCGCCGCATCGTGCGTCGGATCGTCGCCGGCGCCAAGTCGAAGGCGGAGGTCACCGACACGAGGGCTCTGGAGCGCTCCCCGCTCGCAGACATGCGGCTCGTGCAGCGCACGAGGACCCTCGGCACCATCCTGCAGAACATCGTCAACGTGATCCTGGTGGTGGTCGCGATCGTTCTGATCGTGAACATCATCGAACCCACCCTGTTGGGATCACTGACCCTGCTCACCGCCGCGGTCGGCGCTGGTCTCGGCTTCGGCGCCCAGAACATCGTCAAAGACGTCCTGAACGGGATGTTCCTCGTCGCCGAGGATCAGGTCGGCATCGGCGACGTGGTCGACCTGGGCCTCGCCTCGGGCGTCGTCGAGTACGTCAGCGTGCGCATCACGCAGGTGCGGGATGCGAACGGCACCCTCTGGTACGTGCGCAACGGCGAGATCACCCGGATCGGCAACATGTCGCAGGGCTGGGCCCGCGCGATCATCGACCTCGGAGTGCCGGCCGACGCGGACGTCCCCGCGGTCGAGGACGCGCTGCTCGCCGCCGCACAAGGGCTCGCGAAGGATCCGAAGTGGCGCACGCGCATCATCGAGAAGCCCGAGATCTGGGGGCTGGAGTCGATCGACGGCGATGCCCTCGTGGTCCGGGTCGTGATGAAGACCCGCACGAACGCGATGGACGACGTCGCCCGGGAACTGCGGATGCGGCTGCGCGACACGATGCTCGGCATGGAGCTGACCGTCCCCAGCATGGCCACCGTGCAGTTGGCCGGCCCCGAAGGCGCACGCCGCGTGCACGGTGCGAACCCGCCGCGCACGCGCCCGAACCCGGTCGCGACGGCCCCCACGGTGCCGGAACGCGGGTTCTGGCGCAAGAAGAAGATCGAGGACGAGAAGCCGGCTCCTGTGACGCCGCCGCCGCGCACAAAGCCGGCTCCGACCGCGCCTGCGCCGAAGAAGACCGAGAAACCCAAGACTCCGCCTTCGGCTCCGCAGAGCCTTCCCCTCCCGCCCCTCCCCGATTCGCAGGCCCCGCGGGATCCACAGGCCCCGCAGGATCCGCAGACCCCTGGAGACGAACGATGACCGAGCCGGTGTCCTTCTACGACGAGGTCGGCGGCCACGCGACGTTCCAGCGTCTCGTCGAGGTCTTCTACCGCGAGGTCTCCCTGGATCCCGTGCTGAAGCCGATGTACCCCGAGGAGGACCTCGGTCCGGCCGCGGATCRCCTGCGGATGTTCCTGGAGCAGTACTGGGGCGGGCCCACCACCTATGGCGAGCAGCGCGGACATCCGCGGCTGCGGATGCGGCACATGCCGTTCCACGTCGATCCGGACGCCCGCGACCGCTGGCTGCGCTGCATGCGCGCGGCCGTCGACGACGCGCAGCTCTCTCCGATCCACGAGGCGACGCTGTGGGACTATCTCGAGCGCGCCGCGCATGCGATGGTGAATACATTCGAGCCGAGCCGCACGAGCACAGCGGGCGTACCGACCCCTGACGGGCGCCCCGTCCTCTAGGGCCGCACCGCACGCACACCGAGTTCGATGGAGATCTCATGACCGCGACCACGACCACCCACTCCACCGACGTCCTCGTCGTCGGCTGGGGCCTGTCCGGCCTCGTCGCAGCTGCGGAGGCGACCGCCGCAGGCAGACGCGTGATCGTTCTGGATCAGGAACCGCGCACGAACCTGGGCGGGCAGGCCTGGTGGTCCTTCGGCGGGCTGTTCCTCGTCGACTCCCCCGAACAGCGCCGCATGGGCATCAAGGACTCCTACGAGCTGGCCAGGCAGGACTGGTTCGGCAACGCGGGCTTCGACCGTGAGGAGGACGCCTGGCCGCGGCGCTGGGCAGAGGCGTACCTCCAGTTCGCGAGCGGCGAGAAGCGGGCATGGCTCCGAGAGCGCGGGGTGGGCTTCTTCCCCGTCGTGGGCTGGGCCGAACGCGGCGGCTACGGCGCCCTGGGGCCCGGCAATTCCGTCCCCCGCTTCCACATCACCTGGGGCACCGGCCCCGGCATTGTCGCGCCGTTCCAGGCCGCCCTCGAGCAGGCCGAGAAGACAGGACACCTCGTGGTCCTCCCCCGGCACCGCGTGACGGCCCTCACCGTCCGGGACGGCGTCGTCACGGGTGCGCAGGGCGAGATCCTCGCCTCGTCCGCGGCGGCGCGCGGCGTGCAGAGCGACCGTGAGCCGGTCGGCACGTTCGAGATCACGGCGGGGGCGACCGTCGTGACCTCGGGCGGCATCGGCGGCAACCATGACCTCGTGCGCGCCGCATGGCCTGAACGCCTCGGCACGCCGCCCGCGGAGTTGCTCACCGGAGTGCCGGCCTACGTCGACGGCTCCATGCAGGCGGTGTCCGCGACCGCGGGCGCACGACTCATCAACGGCGACCGCATGTGGCACTACGTCGAGGGCATCCGCAACTGGGATCCGGTCTGGCCCGGCCACGGCATCCGGATCCTGCCCGGCCCGTCGTCGCTGTGGCTGGACGCGACCGGCGCTCGTCTCCCCGTGCCGCTGTTCCCCGGATTCGACACCCTCGGCACTCTGGCCCACCTGCGCGCGACCGGGCACGATCACTCCTGGTTCGTGACGACGCGGCAGATCGTGGAGAAGGAGTTCGCTCTGTCCGGCAGCGAGCAGAACCCCGATCTCACGGGCAAGGACGTGCCGCTCCTCATGCGCTCCCGGCTCGCGAAGGGGCCCACGGACCCGGTGCAGGCGTTTCTGGACAAGGGCGAGGACTTCGTCGTCGAGGACGACCTCGGCCGGCTGATCGCCCGCATGCAGGAGCTCCCGGGCGGCGACGTTCTGGACCCCGACCGAGTGCGTGAGGAGGTCGTCGCACGCGACCGCGAGATCGACAACGACTTCACCAAGGACGCGCGTGCCCTCGGCGCCGAGGGCACGGCCGTGCCGGGGCTGTACGCCGCGGGCGAGGCGAGCGGCTTCGGCGGCGGCGGGGTGCACGGATACCGTGCCCTGGAGGGCACCTTCCTCGGCGGCTGCCTGTTCTCGGGCCGGCAGGCCGGGCGCGCGGCAGCGCAGGCGGTCTGACGTCGGTCGCCGCTCTGGACCCGGCACGGTGGGAGTGCCAAGATCGCGAGCATGGACGCAGAAGAGCTGCGAGCGCGCCAGGCCCCGCTCAAGGAGCGCTACCGGCAGGATCCGAGCTTTGCGCGCGTCGTCTCCCAGGCCACGGGCGACTACCGGGATCCGGGTATCACCGCGACCATCGACGGATGGGCGGGCCCGGTCCGCGCCGGGCAGCATCCGGCGACCGGCGGAGACGGATCCGATGCGTGCTCGGCGGATCTCCTCATGCAGGCGCTGCTGGGGTGCGTCGGGGTGACGTTTCGTGCCGTCACGACGGCGATGGGCGTGACGGTGGAGAACGTCCGCCTCACCGCGGAGTGCCGCTGGGACGCACGCGGGACGCTGGGGCTGGATCGCGACGCGCCGGTCGGGGTCGGTGACATCTCCGTCACGATCACGATCGACAGCGACGCCGACGATGGCCGTTTGGAGCGGATCGCCGCCTCGACCGAGCGCTACTGCGTCGTCGGGCAGAGCCTCGCCTCCCCGCCGACGATCACGGTCGTCCGACGCTGACGGTCCAGGCTCGCGTCGGCCCGACGACGGGCGCGCTTTCGTCGCCTCGGAGCCGCACGCGCCTCAGCCGGCGCTGCCCGTCGCCCGCACCGGGGTCAGCCCCACGGCGGCAGGGCCCCGGCTGAGCACATGCCCGCGCGAGAACGCGAGACGCGTCCACCGCCCCGAAGCGGTGATCGGCACCTGCTCGGTGCCGGAGATGAAGCCGAAGGCGTGCGCGGCGAACGCGACGCCGCGGGGCAGGCCGAGGAGGTCCTCATCGGGTTCGCCCCAGATCGCGGCGCGCAGCGCACGGACCGCATCCTCTCCCGCGCCCGTCGGGGATCCGTGCGCGACCGCCGAGATGCCCCACTGGGCGCGCTGTGCGATGACGTCCGCGCCGAGCGACCCGACCGGTGTCCATCCGCCCCGTGGCGGAGCGACGCCGGCCCAGGAGGGGCTGCGGCCGGTGTCGGGCAGCGCGAGGGCGCGCGGATCGTCGGTGGTGGTGAGCTCGTCGATCACGATGTCGCAGCGCAGCTCGGGGTCGGCCCGGACGATCCGCATCGCGAGGATCGTCGGCGTCGCATCGAACAGCGTCTGCGGCACGAGCGCCGCGGCCGTCATCGCGAGCACCCCTCCATCCGCTTGCAGCCTGACGCCTTCATCGCCGGCGCGGCCGGCCCGGGAGACGAAGGTGAGCGCATCACGCGCGGTGTCGGCATCAGCGAGGATCAGGGGCGTGGGCACGCCCTCTAAACTAGCAACCGGTCGCGACCGGTCCCCCGGTGTGTCGCGGCAGCCGCCGAGAGGATCACATGACGCACGACGAGCACGCCCGCCGATCGGTCGAGATGCTGCGGGGGATCCTCGATCTCGACTCCTCGGATGCGCGCACGACCGAAGACATCTTCACGGGTGTCTCGCATCCGATGCCGACCGGACGGATCTACGGCGGGCAGGTGCTCGGCCAGTCCATCATCGCCGCGGAGCGGACGATGCCGGAAGGCCGCGTTCCGCACTCGATGCACGGCTACTTCCTCCGCGCCGGAGATGCCTCGCAGGGGCTCACGTTCGCGGTGGACCGGATCCACGACGGCCGCTCTTTCTCGACACGACGAGCGCAGGCGTATCAGAACGGCGTGCCGATCTTCTCGATGATCGCGTCCTTCCAGGACGAGAACCCGGGCATCGACCACGCAGAGCCGATGCCGGAAAGGATCCCCGCGCCGGAGGACCTCGCCTCAGACGAGGAGCTGTCCGAAGGGATCCACCCGCTGTCGAAGCGCATGCTCATCGACAGACCGGTCGACATGCGGCACGTGGAGGGGCCGCTGTTCGGCGAGGCTGGGGCGGAGAAGTCCGCGCACCAGGCGGTGTGGATGCGCCTGCGCGCTCCTTTCCCCGACGACCCCGCCCTGCACCGCGCGGCGCTGGCGTATCTCAGCGACATGTCGATTCAGGAGTCGATCCTCCGCGCGCACGGCCTCAGCTGGAATGTGCCTGGCTTGAAGGTCGCGAGTCTCGACCATGCCATGTGGTGGCACCGCCCCGGCCGCGTCGACGACTGGCTGCTGTACGTGCAGGAGTCGCCGAACGCGCGCGGAGGCCGCGGGCTCGCGACAGGGCGGATCTACGACCGCAGCGGCGCCCTCGTGGCGAGTGTCGCTCAGGAGATCACGATCCGGGTCCCCGAGGCCTGATCCCGCCTTCGCCGAGCGGCGGGCACTGTTCCGGCGGCGTGCCGCTCAGCGGTGCGCGTAGACGATCGACGGCCCGGCGTACGGCGACCAGGCGTCGCGCATCTCGGGGCCGATCCGAGTGGGACGTCCCGTGGCCGCGTCCACCAGCACGATCACCGCGGTCGAGCGCGCATACAGCACGCGCTCCTCGAACGCCGCGTCGTTGTAAACCTCGTAGCAGACCTCGATGCTGGATCCGCCGAGCTTGCCGAACCACATCTGCACCTCGAGCGGGTGCCGCTGATACGGCACGGGCGCGAGGTACTCGATCTCCTGTCGCGCGACGAGCGTCAGGACGCCCGCGTTGAGCCCCGAGCTGAGCACGGCCGTGCTCGGGCCGTGCTCTCCTTCGCCCGGCCGCCAGAACGCCCGCACCCGTGCTTCCTCGAGCAGTTTCAGCATCGAGGTGTTGTTCACGTGGTTGAAGGCGTCGAGATCGCCCCAGCGCAGGTGGATCGGGATGTGCAGGCGCGCCCCCGCCACGGCCCCGTCGGGAGCTGCGGCGTCGGGGGCGCCGGTACCGGCCTCGATACCGGTACCGGTGCCGGTGATCTCAGTCACGCGTGAGCCTGCGGTGCGTCGAGCGGTGCGGGTTGGCCGCATCCGCGCCGAGGCGCTCGATCTTGTTGCGCTCGTAGGCGTCGAAGTTGCCCTCGAACCAGTACCACTGGTCGGGGTTCTCGTCGGTGCCCTCGTAGGCGAGGATGTGGGTCGCGATCCGGTCCAGGAACCACCGGTCGTGCGTGATGACCACGGCGCAGCCGGGGAACTCCAGCAGCGCGTTCTCGAGGGAGCTCAGCGTCTCGACGTCCAGGTCGTTGGTCGGCTCGTCGAGCAGCAGCAGGTTGCCGCCCTCCTTGAGCGTGAGGGCGAGGTTCAGACGGTTGCGCTCACCACCGGACAGCACGCCGGCCTTCTTCTGCTGGTCCGGTCCCTTGAAGCCGAACTTCGAGACGTAGGCGCGGGACGGGATCTCGATCTTGCCGACCATCATGATGTCGAGGCCGTCCGAGACGACCTCCCACAGGGTCTTGTCGGGGTCGATGCTGGCGCGGGACTGGTCGACGTAGCTGATCTTGACCGTCTCGCCGACCTTGAGGTCGCCGCCGTCGAGGGGCTCGAGTCCCACGATCGTCTTGAACAGCGTCGTCTTTCCGACGCCGTTCGGGCCGATCACGCCGACGATGCCGTTCGGCGGCAGGCTGAAGCTGAGGCCGTCGATGAGCGAGCGCCCGTCGAAGCCCTTCTGCAGCTTCTTGGCCTCGATCACGACACTGCCCAGGCGCGGACCCGCGGGGATCGTGATCTCTTCGAAGTCGAGCTTCCGAGTCCGCTCCGCCTCGGACGCCATCTCCTCGTAACGGGCGAGGCGCGCCTTCGACTTGGTCTGACGACCCTTGGCGCTCGATCGCACCCACTCCAGCTCGTCCTTGAGGCGCTTGGCGAGCTTCGCGTCCTTCTTGCCCTGGACGTCGAGCCGCTCGGCCTTCTTCTCGAGGTAGGTCGAGTAGTTGCCCTCGTAGCCGATGAGGCGGCCGCGGTCGACCTCGGCGATCCACTCCGCCATGTTGTCGAGGAAGTACCGGTCGTGGGTGATCGCGATCACCGCACCCTTGTAGGCCTGCAGGTGCTTCTCCAGCCAGAGCACGCTCTCGGCATCGAGGTGGTTGGTGGGCTCGTCGAGCAGGAGCAGGTCGGGCTTCTGCAGCAGCAGCTTGGCGAGGGCGACGCGACGCATCTCACCACCGGAGAGGTTGGTCACGGGGGCGTCCGCCGGCGGGGTGCGCAGCGCGTCCATGGCCTGGTCCAGCTGGGAGTCGAGGTCCCAGCCGTCGGCGGCGTCGATCTCCTCCTGCAGCACGCCCATCTCAGCGAGCAGTGCGTCGAAGTCGGCGTCCGGATCCGCCATCAGAGCGGAGATCTCGTTGAAGCGGTCGAGCTTGGCCTTGATCGCGACGCCCTCCTGGATGTTCTCCAGGACGGTCTTGGACTCGTCGAGCTCCGGCTCCTGCATGAGGATGCCCACGCTGAATCCAGGGCTCAGCTTGGCCTCGCCGTTGGAGGGGGTGTCCAGGCCCGCCATGATCTTCAGGATCGTGGACTTTCCGGCGCCGTTCGGGCCGACCATGCCGATCTTCGCGCCGGGCAGGAAGGCCATCGTGACGTCGTCGAGGATGAGCTTGTCGCCCACGGCCTTGCGGGCACGGACCATGGAGTAGATGTATTCGGCCACGAGGGCGCTCCTTCTGTCGTCATGACGACGGTTGCGAGGGCTGCGGGTCGCTCTCCGGCGGTACGCCGCGGGATCGACACTCCAGCCTACCCGGGGCGCGCGCCCTTCCTCCCCGGGACGACTGTGGCCCGACTACGGACCGACGACGGCTCGACTACTGACCGACGGGTACGGTCTTGCCGATGAGGCACTTGCCGCCATCCACCTGCGGAAGCACCGAAGTGACCGGATCCCCCGTGGACGGCCCGACCTGTCCGACGAGGCACTGGTTCTGCCCCCACCGCACGGAGAACTGGATGCTCTCGGCGGGGTTGCCCACCGTCGACTCGTCCGCCGTGACCTGCATATCGGCCCGAGCGAATCCGGCGGTGGTGAGCGCGTCGATGTAGGCACCGCCCTTGGCGCGGCTCTCCCCCGCCCAGACCCGCGCAACGACGGCGGCGAACAACGGAAGGTTGTCCTCGGCGGAGCCATCGGGGTGCAGTTCCGGTGCTGCGGCCGGCGACGCGGTCGCGCTGCTCACCGTGCCCGAGGGCGACCCCGACGGCGCCGGCGATCCAGCCGAGCAACCGCTCAGGACCAGTCCGGCGACCAGCGCCAAGGGCGCAAGGGATCGGATCACGGGTGTTCGGACGAGCACAGCCTGGGATCCACGCACTCCACGAGTCTAGGCGGCACCGTCTGAGACGAGCCTTCGGCGGACGCGCCTCTGTCGTCCTCTCAGAACGGCGTGGCGTCGCTGCCCGGCGTGGCCCACGCATCGCCTGCCGCCTCCGGCTCGCCCGCACCCCCGTCCCCCGCGCCACTGCCTCCGGCGCCCTCGCCGCCGGCGAATGCCGGTCTCCCGCTGTCCACCTCCCCGCCCTCGCCGCGGGGCCGTGCCTGATACGACACTCGCTGATAGGCGCTGCGCCCGCGCCGGAGATCCTGCCCGATGCTCTCGGCCTCGATCTCCGCGTTCATCCGTTTGCCGTCCTTGCTGTCCCACTCGCGCAGCTTCAGCCGCCCCACGACCACGACCGCGTCGCCCTTCGCGAGCGAGGCCTCTGCGTTCTCGGCCAGGGCGCGGTACGCCCTGATCTCGAACCAGTTCGTCCCCGCGTCGATCCAGCCGCCCGCACCGTCCGGACGGCGGTGATTGGTGGCCATCCGGAAGCTCAGGGTGGGGATGCCGGTCGCCGTGGCGCCGCGATCCGGGTCGGACGCGACGTTGCCCAGGACGGTGATGGTGTCGGCCATGATCTGCTCATCTCTGCTCGTGCGGAGCTCGAGGAGGCTCCGTTCCTGCAGACAGCGTCACGCCCCGGCCACCGCCGTGGAGGCGGCGATGCGCAATCGGTGCCGAAACCGACCGCGCGCTTGCATGTGGAGGAGGATCGAGCGCGCCCGCTCGGAACCCCGCCCAGCCGGTCAGTGCACGAGAAGCAGGAGCGCCGCCACCGCGATGAACAGTACGCCGAAGACGATGTTGAGCGTGCGCTGACCTCGCGTGCTGGAGGTGAGCCGGCGGAAGCCCTGCGCCGTCGCGGCGAACACGAACCACATCACGATCACGTCGATGACCACCGTCGTCCCGATGAGGATCAGGTACTGCGGCCAGGGATCGCGGTCCAACCGGATGAACTGCGGCACGAACGCCAGGAAGAACACGATCGCCTTGGGGTTGAGCAGATTGACCCAGAATCCGCGCCGCAGCATGGGCCATCGGCCTTCGGCGGGGCGCAGTGCCTCGGCTTCCTCGACCGCCTCCGGCACGCGCGCGATGATCAGCCGGATCCCGAGGTAGACCAGGTATGCCGCCCCGACGTACCTGACCGTCTCGAACAGCCAGGGGACGCGCGCCACGAGCAGCCCGACGCCCGCGGCCACGATCGCGACGTGCACGACGAGCGCGAGCTGCTGGCCGACGATCCCCCAGATCGAACGCCGCCATCCCTCGTTCAGGGAGTTGGTCATGGTGTTGATCGCGCCCGCGCCCGGCGTGAGGCTGATCACCAGGCACGCCACCACCAGCGAGAGCCATACAGTCACGGTCACCAGCACAGTGTAGGGACTTGTCCGGGCGCCCGGGTCGCCGGCGTCTCCGGCGAATGTCGGTGGCCGTCCTTATGTTCGAAGGAGAAGGAGGAACCATGACCACGAACACCACCCCCGCACCGACCATCCGCTGGGCGACGCCCGTTCTCACCCGCTCCGTCGAAACGCTGCAGCCCGCCGGCGAGTGCCTCTGGCGCGTGCTGGACCGCCGCGGAGCGATCCGCGGGCACCTGCGGATCATGCCGCACGACCTCGGCCTGCGCTATCGCGCCGAGCGCCTGCACCTCTCCTCCGGCACGTTCCGCATCGTCGGCGACTTCTGGAGCGCCGACGACGCCGTCGCCGCGCTGCGCTACTGACCGCGTCTGCGCAACGCAGCCTGGCGGCCCTCGCGTTTCTTGGCCAATCCTTAGGCGATGCATCGGAACATGGATCCGGCGCACGCGAACCGGCGGGCGCCCGCCTCCGGTGCTGCCATCGCGAGGAACACAAAGGATGAGGTTCCCCCATGACTGAGCTGCGACGCACCCGCACCCGGCCACTCACCGGCATCGAGCGCCCCTCACCGCGCCCCCTGGTCGCCGTGGCCGTCGCGGTCATCGGCGCCGTCGCCGTGATCGTCCTCGGGTTCGCGATGAAGGCGACGCAGGCCGATCAGAGTCTCGTCGTCGCCCTCAACAAGACGCACACCGGCCTGTGGGGCACGATCGGCAACGCGATCTATCGCGGCATCGAGCCGCTCCCCGCGGTGGTGATCACCCTCGTGATCGCCGGAATCGTGTGGGCGGTCTCACGCTCGCTGCGCACCGCGCTGCTGTTCGGGCTCACCGTCGCGCTCACCTGGCTGCCCGTCGCGGCCGTCAAGATCCTGGTCGATCGCCCACGCCCCGATGCATCCCTGCTCGCCCACCCGTTCTCGCCGCTGCAGACAGACGGCTCGTTCCCGAGCGGTCACACCGCCTACATCGTCGCGCTGGCGATCGCATTCTGGTTCCTGCTCCGTGGCACCCGGTACGCCTGGCTGCCCATCGTGCTCGGTGTCGTCGCCACCGCGGTGATCGGCCTCGCCGTGGTGAGCGACGGACTGCACTTCCCCACGGATGTGCTCGGATCCGTCATCTGGGCGCTGACCACGGCCGCCGCCGTGCGCTGGCTCATCGTCGACGTGATCGCCGCGCGGGTGGGGCGTCGATCCGCGACCTGAGCCACGGAGAGAACAAGTGCCCCCGGCAGGATTCGAACCTGCGACCAGCGGATTAGAAGGCCGCTGCTCTTCCGCTGAGCTACGGAGGCGCCCCTCCAGGCTAGCGCGTCGGTGGCGCTCAGTAGGATGGCCGCATGGTTTCTTCGTCCGAGAACGATCGTCTGGTCTGGATCGACTGCGAGATGACGGGGCTCGATCTCGCAATCGATGAACTCGTGGAGATCGCCGTCGTAATCACCGACTTCGAGCTGCGCATAGTAGATCCCGGGTTCCAGGTGGTCATCCGCGCGAGCGACGCGGCGCTGACGCAGATGAATGATTTCGTCACGAACATGCACCGAACCTCGGGCCTGTACGAGGAGATCCCGGGCGGCGTTCCCCTCGCCGAGGCGCAGGAGCAGACGCTCGCCTACATCCGGCGGTTCGTGCCGCAGGAGCGCAAGGCGCCGTTGGCCGGCAACACGATCGGCACCGACCGCATGTTCCTCGCGAAGTACATGCCCGATGTCGACCATTACCTGCACTATCGCAACGTCGACGTCTCCAGCATCAAGGAACTGTCGCGCCGCTGGTACCCGCGCGTCTTCTTCCACGCTCCGGCCAAGGACGGCGGCCACCGCGCGCTCGCGGACATCCTCGAGTCGATCCGCGAGCTGGAGTATTACCGCCGTGCGGTGTTCATCGACCAGCCGGGACCCACGACCGAAGAGGTCCAGGCGACGTCGGACGCCGTGGTGTCAGAGTTCGCCTCAAACCTGTAATACACTTGTCAGGTTGCCCGCTCCGGCAGGCACATGGTGGCTATAGCTCAGTTGGTAGAGCACCGCGTTGTGGTCGCGGGGGCCGCGGGTTCAAGTCCCGTTAGCCACCCCACCGAAAAGGCTCGGATCCGCATGGATCCGAGCCTTTTCCCTCTCTCCGCACCGCCCGTCGAGACGCAGATGTCGCGAGCTGCGCGGGACGCCGGATAGGCTCCCCAGTCAGATGACCGGATCCGACTTCCTCCGCTTGGACCCGCGCGACGCTCCCTCCCGCGGGCGCACCGCGTGGCTCACCGCACAGATCCGCGCCGCGGTCGCCGACACGACTCTCCGCGCCGGCACACGGGTACCGCCGAGCCGCGAACTCGCCGAGGAGCTCTCGTTCTCCCGCGGCGTCGTCGTCGAGGCCTACCGTCGCCTGACCGAGGAGGGGCTGCTCATCACGAACCGGGGAGCGGGCACCCGGATCGCGGCGGCGGTTCCTCCGCCCGTCCGCCCACGCCGGCTCGCCGAACCGATCGACGCCGTGGAGCCGCTCCAGATCTCCGAGGGAGCACCCGATCTGAGCGCGTTCCCCCGGGCGGCCTGGCTGCAGGCCGAACGCCGCGTCCTTGCGACGGCGACTGCTCGCGACCTCGGCTACGCCGATCCGCAGGGCGTACGCCCGCTGCGGGACGCACTGGCCGGATGGCTCGCACGCCGCCGTGGCATCGTCGCACCCCCGGAGCGCATCATCGTCACGGCAGGCGTCACGGGCGCTCTCAGCCTGATCGCCCAGACCATGCGCGAGCGGGGCGCGACCTCGTGCGGCATCGAGGACCCGAGCGCCGACGGGAACCGTCGCATCCTCGGATACTGGCTGGACGAGCTGCGCCCCGTTCCCGTGGACGGCGACGGCATCGACGTCACCGCGCTTGAGGCGAGTGGCGTCCGCGCCGTGCTGACCACGCCGGCGCATCAGTTCCCCACCGGCGTCGTGCTCTCCCCCGAGCGCCGCCGAGAGCTCATCGCCTGGGCAGAGCGCACGGACGGCGTGATCATCGAGGACGACTACGACTCGGAGTACCGCTACGACCGTGCACCCGTCCCCGCCCTGCAGGCGAGTGCGCCGGAGCGGATCCTGCACATCTCCAGCCTCTCCAAGGTGCTCGCCCCGGCGCTGCGGATCGGCTGGATGATCGCTCCGGAGAGCTGGTCCGACGATCTCGTACGCCGGCGCTGGGCGACGGATCTCGGCTCGCCCGCCCTGCCGCAGCTCGTCCTGGCCGAGCTCATCGGCACCGGCGTGCTCGAGCGCCAGGTGCGGCGACTCCGGCTCCGGCACCGGCAGCGCCGCGACGCCGCGGTCACCGCGATCCGCGCGCACATGCCAGGGTGCCGCGTCGAGGGCATCGCCGCCGGCCTTCACGTCCAGGTGATGCTGCCGAACGGCGTCGACGACGCCGCTCTGGCAGAGCGCGCCGCCTTCGAGGGGATCGCGGTCAAGCCGCTCTCGGACTACCGCTTCTCCCCCGGCCCACCGGGTCTCGTGATCGGCTACGGCCCCCACTCGAGCGCCCGGCTCGCGTCCGCGATCGCGACGCTCGGCCGCCTCCTCTGATCCCGTCGGGTCGCTCTCACCGGGGTGTGATCGCCAGGAGCACGGCCAGCACGACGAAGGTCAACGCGAAGCCACGGCCGAGGAGCCGGTTCACCCCGGGACGCGCTCGCACGAGATCCCGCACGCGCGCGGCGCCCGCACCATAGGCCGCGAAGATCACGAACGTGATCCCCATGAACGCCGCGCCGAGGCCCGCCATCCTCAGCAGGCCGTCAGACGCTCCGACATCCACGAACATCGGYAGGAACACGAAGAAGAAGATCGTGAGCTTCGGGTTCAGCAGATTGACAAGGACCGCATCGCGGACCACCCGTCCGAACGACATCCTCGACGGCGCAGAGCCGTCCTCCGTCTCGGCGGTCACGGCGAGCCCGCGCTCGTCCCGCCACATGCCCCAGGCCATATAGAGCAGATAGGCCACGCCCATCCAGCGGATGACGTCGAACAGGACGGGATTCGCCGCCATCACCGCAGCGGCGCCGGACAGCGCCAGCGCGAGGTGCGGCAGGATCCCCAGGGTGCAGCCGACCGCCGCGATGATCCCCGCTCGAACGCCCCGGGACAGCCCTGCAGCGATCGTGAACAGGGCACCACTGCCCGGGGTCGCCGTGATCACGATCGTCGTCACCAGGAAGCTCGTATCCATGCCCTCAGCCTGGAGGACGTCTGGACCGCGCAGAAGATCCAAGAGTGCTGCATTGTCTAGGTCCAAAGGATTCGACGCCCGCGAGGAATCCGCATGGAGGGAGAGACAAAATGACAGACCGGACAGATGCCGCCACCCTCGAAACCTCAGGTCAAGGTACGAATCGAACTTCGGTGCCCCTCCTTGTCCCCCGAAAAGGGGACAGCGTTGCGGCGACTTCACCTCCATCCTGTTCGCGATCCAGCCGGGATCATGAACAGAAGGAGAGAACTCAGGATGATGTTCCGTAGAAACGTCATTGGCGCACTCGTTGCAATAGGCATTCTGCTGGCCAGCGGACTCGCCGTCACGGAATCAGCCAGCGCTGCGGTGGGTGATCGGCGACCGACGTTTGTTCAGATGCACGCCAAAGCGGTGGACGCCATCACGAGAGGGGCTCGCACCCGAGCGATCTGCAATCGATCCCAGAACTGGGATGGGAAGGATCCTCGGAAGTGCAAAKGAATCTACGAGGTGTTCGATCTCACGTCCCCACAGCATGGCGGGAAGACGATCATGTTTCTTCAGAACCCCGGGACGAACGTGTGGAACGCCATCGCCAGAGGGTACGCTGCGACCCAGAAATGGTGCGCGAGCAACAGCTTCACCTGTGCGGTCGTCACCAGTGTGGGGGTCAGCCTCGTCGGGGGCTGGATCAAGGCTGCGATGGGCTGAGGGGCCAAACACATGAAGTTTCTCAAAGGCGCCGGCCTCACCTTCACGTTGTTCCTGATCTCGGCCCTGGTCTTCTGGGCGCTCGGCGGTTCCTTCGGTCTTGCACCGATCCTCGCTATGGGCACGATCGCGATTCTCGGAGCCGTCGCGATCGGTCATCGTCCGGCAGGAAAGAAGCGCGGCAACCGGCCCGTCCGCCGCTGATCCGTGCTCCATCGAAGCCCCTGCCACGGACAGCCCGCGGCAGGGGCTCTCAGCCGGCGATCATTCTCCGACCGTGGCCCCGCACAGGTGCCGATCGATGAAATCGCCGTAGAGGCTCGCGTGACCCAGCGCACGATCCACGCGCAGTCCGCAACCGGACCGATGTCTCCCCGCCAGCGTCGAGCGTCTCCGTGACCGGACGCTGCACCGCCCCTCGCGGCCGACCGCTCCCGTAGGCCGGATAGCATCGAGGCATGGCTTCATTCGTCCGCGCCGCGACCGATGCCGACCTCGCGAAGCTGGCCGGGATCGAGGACGAGGCCGACGCCGTCTTCATCCCCCTGTTCGGCGCCGCGCTCGCCGGGGACGCCCCCTCAGGCGACGCTCGCGCGGCGGAGCCGGGCTTCCTCCTCGTCGTCGCGGAGGAAGAGGACGGCGCGCCCGTGGGCTTCGTGCACGTGCTCGAGGAGGACGGTCACGCGCACCTCGAGCAGCTCTCCGTACTGCCCGCGCACGCGCGCCGCGGCCACGGGCGCGAGCTGGTCGAGGCGGCTCTCGACGAGGCGGCCGGCCGTAGCTACCACGCCGTCACCCTGCGCACCTTCGCCGATGTGCCATGGAACGCGCCGTTCTACTCCACCCTCGGATTCGCGGAGGACGACGCCCCCGACAACCCGTTCTATCGGGCGCTCCTCGATGCCGAAGAGCGGATAGGGCTGAACGCTCTCGGACGACGCGTGCACATGACGATCGAGCTTTCCGGCGGCATGGAGATGGATCCGGAGGCGTTCGAAGAGCTCGTCGCGGACGAACTCGACCGTCTGCCGGACGAGATGGTCGAGGGTCTGGAGAACCTGGTCTTCGTCGTCGAGGACCGGCCGGAGGACGGGTCCCTGGACCTGCTCGGTCTCTACGACGGCCTCGCGGTCACCGAGCGCGGCAACTACGGCATGGGAGAGCTTCCCGACCGGATCATCGTCTACCGCGAGCCGCACCTCGCGCAGAGCGCCGACGAGGCGGAGCTGCGCAACGAGGTGCACACCACCCTCGTGCACGAGATCGCGCACTACTACGGGATCGATGACGCGCAGCTGCACGAGCTGGGGTGGGCATGAGCGCTCCGCTTCTCACCCCCGACGTCGACGAGCAGCTCGACCTGCAGGCCGCGCCCGCCGTGCCGTGGGAGCTCGTCGTCTGGGACGACCCGGTCAACCTCATGAGTTACGTGGCGCGTGTGTTCCGGACGTACTTCGGCTATCCGAAGGATCGGGCGACCCGCCTCATGATGGCGGTGCACAACGAGGGCCACGCGGTCGTGGCGATCGGCCCGCGCGAGACCATGGAGGTGCACGCGCAGGCGATGCACGACTACGGGCTGTGGGCGACCGTGCGCCGGGCAGGAGAGTGAGCGGGATGACCGGATCCGGGATCCGGCTGCCGATGCAGTCCATCGAGGCCCAGCATCTCGCCGAGCTCGTCGAGCAGTTCCTCGACCTGCTCCGCGAGACCGAGCTCGGCGCGGACGCCGCTCTGAACCGTCTCACCCCCGCGGCCTACCCGGAAGACGCCGACGCGTCGGCCGAGTTCGCGGATGCGACCAGCGCCGAGCTGCTGGACAGGCGTGCCGCCGACGCCCACGTCGTGCAGCACGGCCTCGCCTCGCGGGGCGAGGATCCGGATGTGCGGGACGAGCTGGTGCTCGCCCCCTCCGAAGTGGACGCCTGGCTGCGCACGCTCGCCGCGCTGCGGCTCGTGATCGCCTCGCGGCTCGGCATCGAGGACGACCCCGCGCCCGACCCGGAGGATCCCCGGCTGGGCGTGTACGAATGGCTGGGCTACCGACTGGATCTGCTCGTCGAAGCCGCGGACGAGCTCGACGGCGTCTGAGCGGTCACGGGATCGAGACCACCAGCGTGGCGAAACCGATCGGGTCGTCCCGACGGATGTGCGCCACTTCCTGCGCGGCCCAGCGCTCCCAGTGCGGCCGGAAGAGCTCCCCGTCCCTGTCCAGCGCCCTGCGCTTGCGGCTCGCCTCGGGCGATTCCACCCACACCCGCACGTCGGCGATGCGCGCCGCCCGGGGCGTGAGCGCGCCGCAGCCTTCGAGGATCACACCGCGCGAGGGATCCACCGCATAGCTCTCTGCATACTCGCCAGCGTCCCAGTCGTAGCGCTGCCAGGTGCCGACGAGGTCGCGCCCGTGCGGGCGGAGGATCTGCTCATACGCGCGCTCGACCCCGGCGTCCATGCCGTCCCAGCCCGGGTAGATCGAGTCGAGCGCGATCAACTGCGGGTCCGTGCGCAGCGGCCAGTGCTCCGCGAGCAGCCGGGCGAGAGTGGACTTTCCTGCGCCGCTGCGCCCGTCCACGAGCACCACCGGATTCGAGGCCTGCACGGCGCGAACGGCGTCTGCGATCCGGGAGACCGCGACGCTCAGCGCACGTGCGACCGGATCGTCACTTCTTGAGGGCACGGATGATGCGGGAGATCGCGCGCCCCGCAACCCAGACGAAGGGCACAGCCACGGCCAGCAGGGAGACCAGGTTCGGCTCGAACCGCAGCCCCTCCTCGCGCCGCACATACACGCCGAGCGGGATCGCGATCCCGCCACCACCGCCGCCCTCGCCCTCGGCCGTGCCCTCGGCACCGCCGGAGCCCCCGCCGAAGCCGGAGAAGGTCAGGGCGACCGGGGTGAACGATGCACCGTCCACCTCCTGCGTCTCGCCGTAGGCGCTCTTGACGCCGAAGGACGCGGAGTTCTTGCCAAGCTCGAGTGCGATGTGCGGCATGCCTCCACGCTAGCCCACCCGCGCAGCGTCGACCACCGGCCCCGCTGCCGCCCGGGCACGGCCAGGCAACGTTCCGGGCTCAATCCAGTCCATGCGCGCGGGGATGCGGCGCCGCCCCACGCCCGGCCCGCGCGCCGAGATGCCGGGCGCGCGTGACCATCCCTGATCCGAACTTCGCCTGGGCGCTGTCGAGCGCGTCCTCGACCCGACGCCACTCGGCGTCGTCGTCCCACAGCCCCAGCGCCCCGCCGGCATCCGTCAGACGCTCGGCGCGCACCCCCACGAGTCGCACCGGGTCGCGCCGGTCGATCGCCTCGAAAAGCGTGCGGGCGACCTCGCCGATCCGCTGGCCGACCGACGTCGGCTCGGGAAGCGTCTGGGAACGGCTCACCGTCGTGAAATCCGAGAAGCGGATCTTGATCGCCACCGTCCCGGCCTCCCAGCCGGCCCTGCGCAGTCGTGCGGCGACCCGGTCGGCGAGGCGCAGCAGTTCGGAGCRCAAAGCCTCCCGGTCGGCGACGTCGATGTCGAACGTCTCCTCGTGCCCGATGCTCTTCTCCACCCGGTTCGTCTCGATGCCCCGCGGGTCTCGCCCCTCGGCGAGATCGCTCAGGCGCTGAGCGAGCGCGGGGCCGACCGCCCGTTCGAGGGCGGACACGGGAGTGGCCCGGATGTCGCTGATCAGCCGGATCCCGCGCGATTCCAGGGTCTCCGCGGTCTTCGGCCCGACGCCCCACATCGCGCGCACCGGTTTGGTGGCGAGGAAGTCGAGCGTGTCGGCCGCGGCGACGATGAGCAGTCCGTCGGGCTTGGACATGGTCGAGGCCATCTTGGCGACGTGCTTGGTGGCGGCGACGCCCACGCTGCAGCTGATCCCCACCTCGTCCTGCACACGCTCCCGGATCATGGCGCCGATCCGGCCGGGACTCCCCCAGAGCCGCCGTACGCCGCGCACGTCGAGGAAGGCCTCGTCGATCGACAGCGGTTCGACGAGCGGGGTGACCTGCTCGAAGATCGCCATGACCTTCTGCGACACATCGCGGTATTTCGTGAAGTCCGGCGGCACGATCCGCGCCGTCGGGCAGAGCCGGATCGCCTGCGCCACCGGCATCGCGGAACGCACGCCGTAACGCCGCGCCTCGTAGGATGCGCTCGAGACCACGGAGCGCCCATCGGGAGAACCGATGATCAACGGAAGCCCGCGCAGCGACGGCTCGTGCAGCACTTCGACGGCGGCGTAGAACGCATCCATGTCGACGTGCAGGATCCCCGTCCCGCTGTCGTCGGCGCCGGGCGCCGAGACGATCCGCCCTGATCCGTCGCCTCGTCCCATGCACCCATTCTCGCGGAGGCCGCCGACATCGGATCCCGGCGTTTTGACCGGTCGGTCAATCAACGCGGTAGAGTGGTTGCGACCCCCATTCGGGAGCCATCTGACTGCAAGGAGGATGAGTTCTATGAAGAAGTGGACACGCTGGCAGGACTGGGTGGCCGTCGCCGCCGGACTGGTCGCGGTCGTGGCGGGCATCATGATGACGCCCGGCATGGGCATGTCGATGACCATGATGATCGTCCTGGGCGTTCTGATGATCGCTGCCGGGGTATGGAGCCTCGCAGCTCCCGGTCTCGTGTCGATGGAGTGGATCCTCGCCGCGATCGGCGCGCTGCTCTTCATCTCCCCATGGATCGGCTCCTACGCCGGAGATGCGGGGCCCGCGTGGACCTCGTGGATCTGCGGAGCCGTCTGCGCGGCCGCGGGGCTCTGGGCACTGGTGCCCGCTGAGAAGGCCCACCGCGCGTCTCACGGCGGCCCCACGGCGGCTCACGCGTGACCTGCTGGGTCGCACAGGGTGCGGGACGCGGGGAGACCCCGGTTCCGCACCTCCGTGAGGAGGCGCCATGACCGAGGACTCCGACGCCGGAGACGCTCGCACGCGGATCCTCGATGCCGCCGAGGTCCTGTTCGCCCGGCACGGCTTCGACGGAACGTCCACGGCGCGGATCGCGCGTGCCGCCGCCGTGCCCAAGGGGCTGCTCTTCTACTACTTCCCGGCCAAACCCGAGATCCTCGCCGCGCTCATCGATGAGCGCCTCGGCACCGCAGCCCTCGATACGGGGCCGCTCGCCGTACGCGGAGACCCCGTTCAGACGCTCATGAACGTGGGCGAGCGCGTTCTGCAGGACCGGGAGGCGTCTGATGTGCTGCGTGAGATCCTCTGGCACGAGTCCCACGTGCGCCCCGAGGTCGCGACAGCGCTCTCCCGCTACCGGCGTGCGCTGCACGACACGGTCGAGCGCGCACTGACGGCCTGCCTGCCCGCCGGAACGGATCGTGGTGCCCTCCGGGCCGCCGCCGACGCCTGGTCGGCGACGATCACCGCCCGACCGCTCGAGGCCGCCTCCGAGGGGAGTCCGCAGGAGCAGCGGCGCAGATTGCACGAACCGGCCAGCCTGCGAGCGATCGCACGTCTCCTGGGCGCGGGACTTCAGGCAGCCGCTCTCAAGGGCGCGTCGTGAGCGCCGCACCCTTGAGAGCGTCCTGAGCGGTTCCTACTGCGCGGCGCGCTCCAGGATGAGCTCGCGCACGCGGGCGGCGTCCGCCTGTCCCTTCATCGCCTTCATCACTGCGCCGATCACGGCGCCGGCGGCCTGCACCTTGCCGTCCTTGATCTTGGCCATCACGTCGGGCTGAGCGGCGAGGGCCTCGTCGATCGCGGCGATGAGCGCGCCGTCGTCGGAGACGACCGCGAGCCCACGGGCGTCGACGACCTGCTGCGGGGTGCCCTCGCCGGCGATGACGCCCTCGAGCACCTGGCGTGCGAGCTTGTCCGTCAGCGTACCGGCGTCGACGAGCTGCTGGAGCGCGGCGACCGATGCCGGGCCGATCAGCGATCCGGCGTCGACCTCGCGCTCGTTGGCGATGCGGCTGATCTCACCCGTCCACCACTTCCGCGCGGCGTCGGCGGTCGTGCCCGCGGCGATGGTCGCCTCGACCTCGTCGAGCAGGCCGGCGTTCACCACACCCTGGAACTCGATGTCACCGAAGCCCCAGTCGGCCTTGAGGCGACGGCGACGCGCGACAGGCTGCTCAGGCAGTACGGCACGCAGCGCCTCGACGAGAGCAGGGTCCGGTCGGACCGGAAGCAGATCGGGCTCCGGGAAGTACCGGTAGTCGTCCGCGTCGGACTTGGGACGTCCGGGCGAGGTGGTGCCGGTGTCCTCGTGCCAGTGCCGGGTCTCCTGCGTGATCGTGCCGCCGTCGGCGAGGATCGCCGCCTGCCGCTGGATCTCAAAGCGCACGGCGCGTTCCACGGACCGCATCGAGTTGACGTTCTTCGTCTCGGTGCGGGTGCCGAGCTTCTCCTGGCCACGGGGACGCAGCGAGACGTTCGCGTCGCAGCGCAGGTTGCCGCGCTCCAGGCGCGCCTCGGAGATGCCGAGGCCGCGCACGATGTCGCGGATCGTGGCGACGTACGCCTTCGCGATCTCGGGCGCCCGGTGCTCGGCGCCGAAGATCGGCTTGGTGACGATCTCGACGAGCGGCACGCCGGCGCGGTTGTAGTCGACGAGCGAATACTCCGCGCCCTGGATGCGACCGGTCGCCCCGCCCATGTGGGTGAGCTTGCCGGCATCCTCCTCCATGTGCGCGCGCTCGATCGGGATCGTCACGAGCGTCCCATCCTCGAGCTCGACCTCGACGGATCCCTCGAACGCGATCGGCTCGTCGTACTGCGAGATCTGATAGTTCTTGCCCAGGTCGGGGTAGAAGTAGTTCTTCCGCGCGAACCGGCAGGACTCGGCGATCGAGCAGCCGAGCGCGAGGCCCAGGCTGATCGAGGAGCGCACGGCCGTCTCGTTCACGACCGGGAGGGATCCGGGCAGTCCCAGATCCACCGGGGCGATGAGCGTGTTCGGCTCCGCGTCGTGGTTGCGCTCGTTCGCCGGGTTCGGGGCGTCGGAGAACATCTTGGTCTCGGTGTTGAGCTCGACATGCACCTCGAAGCCGAGCACCGGCTCGAACAGCTCGAGCGCCTTGTCGAAGTCCATGAGCTTCACGGCGGCCATCAGATGCCCTCTCCAATCGGTCCCTGTGCTTCGACAGGCTCAGCAACCGTCCGAAGGGCTGGGGCTCGGTCGAGCAGCGGCCCGCCCCAGGCGTCGACGAGCAGCGTCTCCAGCGCGGCGCCGACCCGGTACAGGCGGGCGTCTTCGCGGGCGGGGGCGAGGAACTGGATGCCGACCGGCAGGCCGTCCTCCTCCGCCAGGCCCGACGGGATCGAGATCCCAGGCACGCCGGCGAGGTTCGCCGGGATCGTGGTGAGGTCGTTGAGGTACATCTGCAGCGGGTCGTCGATCTTCTCGCCGAGCTTGAACGCAGTGGTCGGCGCGGACGGCGTCGCGATGACGTCGACCTGGGCGAACGCGGCGTCGAAGTCCTGCTGGATGAGCGTGCGCACCTTCTGCGCGCTGCCGTAGTACGCGTCGTAGTAGCCGGCAGACAGGGCGTAGGTGCCGAGGATGATGCGACGCTTCACCTCGGGGCCGAAGCCGACCTCGCGGGTGAGCGACATGACGTCCTCGACCGTGCCGCCGCCCTCGGGCGTGACGCGCAGGCCGAAGCGCACCGAGTCGAACTTCGCCAGGTTGCTGGACGCCTCGGCGGGCAGGATCAGGTAGTACGCCGCGACGCCGTACTCGAAGTGCGGGGCTGAGATCTCGACGATCTCCGCGCCCTGCGCCTCCATCTGCTTCAGTGCGGCGTGGAACGAGCTCGCGACTCCGGCCTGGAAGCCGGAGTCGGGCAGCTCCTTGATCACGCCCACCTTGAGCCCCTTGAGCACCTGCCCGGTCGCCCCTTCGCGGGCGGCGTCGGCGAACGACGGCCACGCATCGGGGAGGGACGTGGAGTCCTTCGGGTCATGACCGCCGATCACGTCGTGCAGCAGTCCCGCGTCAAGGACCGTACGGGCGACAGGGCCGACCTGGTCGAGGCTCGACGCGAGGGCGATCGCGCCGTACCGGCTGACGCCGCCGTAGGTCGGCTTGATGCCGACCGTTCCGGTGACGTGCGCCGGCTGGCGGATGGATCCGCCGGTGTCGGAGCCGAGGGCGAGCGGGGCTTCGAAGGCGGCGACGGCAGCAGCCGACCCGCCGCCGGAGCCGCCGGGGATCCGGTCCAGATCCCAGGGGTTGTGCGTGGGGCCGTACGCGGAGTGCTCGGTGGAGGATCCCATCGCGAACTCGTCCATGTTGGTCTTGCCGATTCCGACGAGGCCGGCTGCGCGCGCTCGGGCGACGACGGTCGCGTCGAACGGCGAGCGGTAGCCCTCGAGGATCCGGGAGCCGCTCGTGGACGGCTGATCCGTCGTGACGAGCACGTCCTTGATGGCGAGCGGCACACCGGCCAGTTCGCCCAGGCTCTCCCCCGCCGCCCGGCGACGGTCGACGTCGGCCGCCGCGTCGAGCGCGTGCTCGTTGACGTGCAGGAAGGCGTGCACATCGCCGTCGACGGCGGCGATGCGGTCGAGGTGGGCCTGCGTCGCCTCGACGCTCGACACCTCGCCCGCAGCCAGCTTGGCGCCGAGTTCGGCGGCGGTCCAGCGGATGATCTCGCTCACTGCTCTTCTCCCAGGATCGCGGTCACGCGGAAGCGGTCGCCGTCGGCGTCGGGTGCGTTCTGCAGCACCTGCGCGGTGGTGAGGGGCTGGCCCACGACGTCCTCGCGGAAGACGTTGTGCATCGCGATCGGGTGGCTCGTCGCGGCGACGTCGGGCGTCGCTACCTCGGAGACCTTCGCGATGTTGTCGACGATGGCGTCCAGCTGATCGGTCAGCTGCGTCACCTCGTCGTCGGAGAGCTGGATGCGCGCGAGCACGCCGAGATGGCGTACGAGATCAGGGGTGATTTCAGACACCAGGACAGTCTAGCCAGCGGGCTGTCGCTCCCCCGCTCGCAAGGGACTGCCGCTGCCCTTGATCGGGTTGCGCCCGCCGCAGCACGATCCCCGGGTGCGGCATAGGCTGAGCGGGTGACGACGTTCGTTCCTCCGCGCCCCTGGACCGCCAGCTACGCCGAGGGGGTGCCGGAGGATCTCGCCGAGGTCACCGGATCCCTCGTCGACATCGTCGAGGCGTCGGCCCGCGATTATCCGGACGCCCCCGCGCTGCAGTTCTTCGGGCGGACCACGTCGTACCGCGACCTGCAGGCGGCGATCGATCGTGCGGCCGCGGGGCTGAAGGCGCTCGGCGTGAAGGCCGGCGATCCGGTCGCGATCGTGCTGCCGAACTGTCCGCAGCACATCATCGCGTTCTACGCCGTGCTGCGCCTGGGCGCCGTGGCCGTGGAGCACAACCCGCTCTACACACCGCGCGAGCTGCGCAAGCAGTTCGAGGATCACGGCGCGAAGCACGCGATCGTCTGGAACAAGGTCGTGGCGAGCGTGCAGGAGTTCCCTGCGGATCTCGCCGTCACGAACCTCATCTCGGTCGACATCACGCGGGCGATGCCGGCGCTCACGCGGTTCGCGCTGCGCCTGCCGGTCGCGAAGGCGCGGGAGTCCCGGGATGCGCTCACCACCCGAGTGCGCGGCACGGTCACGTGGGAGTCGGTCGTGGGGTACTCCCCGCTCCCTCCGTCGCATCCGCACCCCTCGACGGCCGACCTCGCGATCATCCAGTACACGTCCGGCACCACAGGCACCCCCAAGGGCGCCTCCCTGACACACCGCAACCTGCTCGCCAACGCCGCGCAGGCCAGGGCGTGGGTGCCTGCGATCACCCGCGGGGACGGCTGCGTCGTCTATGCCGTGCTGCCGATGTTCCACGCCTACGGGCTCACGCTCTGCCTCACCTTCGCGATGTCCATGGGCGCGCGCCTCGTGCTGTTCCCGAAGTTCGACCCGGACCTCGTGCTCGACGTGGTGAAGAAGCACCCTGCGACGTTCCTGCCCCTCGTCCCGCCGATCGCGGACCGGCTGCTCAAGGCCGCGACCGAGAAGGGCGTGTCGCTCGCCGGCATCGACGTCGCGATCTCCGGAGCGATGGCGCTCCCGCACGAGCTCGTCGTCCCGTTCGAACAGGCCACCGGCGGCTATCTCGTCGAGGGGTACGGCCTGAGCGAGTGCTCGCCCGTACTCATGGCGAACCCCGTCGCGGACAACCGCGTCCCCGGCACCGTGGGTCTGCCGCTGCCCGGCACCGAGTGCCGCGTGGTGGATCCGGACGAGCCGACGACCGATGTCGAGCCGGGGCAGCCCGGCGAGCTCGTCGTCCGGGGGCCACAGGTGTTCTCCGGCTACTACGGCAAGCCGGAGGAGACCGAGGCCGTTTTCGCCGACGGGTGGTTCCGCACCGGCGACATCGTCACGATCGACGACGGCGGGTTCGTGCGCATCGTCGATCGGATCAAGGAGCTCATCATCACCGGCGGCTTCAACGTCGCCCCCACCGAGGTCGAGGGCGCGCTGCGCCAGCACCCGGACGTCCTCGATGCGGCGGTCGTGGGGCTTCCCAGCGAGCACTCCGGCGAGGAGGTCGTCGCGGCGATCGTCGTGGATCCCGGCAACGACGTCGACGTCGAGGCGATCCGCGAGTTCGCCCGCGGGATCCTCACGCCCTACAAGGTCCCGCGCCGCATCTTCGTCGTCGACGAGCTGCCGACTTCGCTCATCGGCAAGGTGTTGCGCCGCCAGGTCAGGGAGCGCCTGCTCGCGCTGACCTCCGGGAGCTGACCCCTCCCCCGTTTCGAAGTGCACGAACGGCTCGTTTCCAGCGATGGATCGAGCCGTTCGTGCGCTCTGGACTGCGATCTCCCAGGCCCGAGACGGTACTCTGAGTTGTGACCCGAGACGACGCGACGCCGACCGAGACCCCTATCGACCCCGCTCTGGAGGGCGACGGAGCGACCGAAACGGAAGCGCCGGCCGGTCCCGGCTTCGAGGAGCTCGGCATCAGCGGGCCCGTCCTCGCCGCGGTCAAGGCGCTCGGATACGAGACCCCTTCCGCGATCCAGCGCGAGACGATCCCGCTCCTGCTCGGCGGGCGCGACGTGCTGGGCACCGCGCAGACCGGAACCGGTAAGACCGCGGCGTTCGCGCTGCCGATCCTGGAGAACCTGGATCTGCACCAGCAGAAGCCGCAGGCGCTCGTGCTCGCCCCGACCCGGGAGCTCGCCCTGCAGGTCGCCGAGGCGTTCGAGGCGTACGCCGCCCAGATGCCGGGCGTGCACCTGCTGCCGGTCTACGGCGGTCAGGGCTACGGCGTGCAGCTGTCGGCCCTGCGGCGCGGCGTGCACATCGTCGTCGGCACGCCGGGCCGCATCATGGACCACCTCGCCAAGGGCACCCTCGACCTGTCCGAGCTGAAGAACCTCGTGCTCGACGAAGCCGACGAGATGCTCAAGATGGGCTTCGCGGAGGACGTGGAGCAGATCCTCGCGCAGACGCCGGAGAACAAGCAGGTCGCGCTGTTCTCGGCCACCATGCCCGCTACGATCCGCCGGCTCGCTCAGCAGTACCTGCACGACCCCGAGGAGATCTCGGTCAAGGGCAAGACCACGACCAACGCGAACATCACCCAGCGCTACCTCGTGGTGTCGTATGCGCAGAAGGTGGATGCGCTCACCCGGATCCTCGAGGTGGAGAACTTCGAGGGCATGATCGTCTTCGTCCGCACCAAGAACGAGACCGAGACGCTCGCCGAGAAGCTGCGCGCCCGCGGGTACTCCGCCGCCGCGATCAACGGCGACATCGCGCAGCCGATGCGCGAGCGCACGGTCGGCCAGCTCAAGGACGGCAAGCTCGACATCCTCGTCGCCACCGACGTCGCCGCGCGCGGCCTCGACGTCGAGCGGATCAGTCACGTCGTCAACTTCGACATCCCCACGGACACCGAGTCCTACGTGCACCGCATCGGCCGCACCGGGCGCGCGGGCCGCTCCGGCGACGCGATCAGCTTCATCACCCCGCGTGAGCGCTACCTGCTCAAGCACATCGAGCGCGCCACGCGCCAGCAGCCCGCGCAGATGGCGCTGCCGACGACCGAGGACGTGAACAGCACCCGCCTGGCGCGCTTCGACGACGCGATCACCGCCGCGCTCGAGGAGTCCCGTCGGATCGAAGGCTTCCGCGACATCATCGCCCACTACGTGCGCAACCACGACGTGCCCGAGGCCGACGTGGCTGCGGCGCTCGCGGTGGTCGCGCAGGGCGACACGCCCCTGCTGCTGGATCCCTCGAACGACGCGCTCTCGGCGGCGATCGCGTCGGACAATCGCCCGCAGCGCGAGCGCACCGAGCGCCCGGGCGGACGCGACGGCGGCCGTGACGACCGCGGCGCACGTCCGGAACGACGAAACCGCGGCGACTACACGCCCTACCGGATCGAGGTCGGTCGTCGTCACCGCGTCGAGCCGCGTCAGATCGTCGGCGCGCTCGCGAACGAGGGCGGCCTGGGCCGTGACGACTTCGGCGCGATCACGATCCGTCCGGACTTCTCGATCGTCGAGCTCCCCTCCACCCTGGACTCCTCGGTGCTGGAGCGTCTGCGCGACACCCGCATCTCGGGCCGGCTGATCGAGATCCAGCGCGACTCCGGCCGCCCGAACCGCGCTCCGCGCCGCGACGACCGTGGCCGCGATGACCGTGGCCGTGATGACCGTGGCTACGGCGACCGTCCGCGCCGCTCGTTCGACAGCGGATCCACGGATCGCAGTTACGGCGACCGTCCGCGCCGCGACGACGCCCCGCAGAACGACCGCAGCACCGACGACCGCCCGCCGCGCAAGCCGCGCCACAAGGACTGAGTCTGCTCGTGCACCCGGCCCCAGCGCCGGGTGCACGGCTTGCTGACGAGTGCACGGGATGATGTCGAGTGCACGGGATTCGGCGCGTCGGCGTTGTCGAGTGCACGGGATCCGGCGCGCGTCGTCGTCGAGTGCACGGGATCCTGCCGAGTGCACAGCTTGCTGCCGGGTGCACCTGAACTCGACGTTCGCACGGCGCCGAGTGCACGGATTCCTGCCGGGTGCACGGATTCCTGCCGCGCGCAGTAACGAGTGCACGGGATCCTGCCGCGCACGCCACCGAGTGCACGGCTTGCTGCCGAGTGCACGGATTCCCGCCGCGCGCAGTAACGAGTGCACGGGATCCTGCCGCGCACGTCACCGAGTGCACGGC
Organism: Microbacterium sp. 05N427; assembly: GCF_056397105.1. NCBI lineage: Bacteria > Bacillati > Actinomycetota > Actinomycetes > Micrococcales > Microbacteriaceae > Microbacterium > Microbacterium sp. 05N427. The sequence goes on along the minus strand of NZ_JBFTMT010000019.1, from coordinate 41,046 downwards.
TTGCTGCCGAGTGCACCGGAGATCGGCGCGTATGCCCCGTGCAATCGGCAGTTTCCCGTGCACTCGGCGCTACCTCGAAGACACGGGAGCTCGCGGCGGGCGTTGCCGAGCACACCGGTTTCTGACGAGTGCGCCGGATCGTCGACAGCGTCCCGTGTTCTCGAAGCGCTTCCTTTTGTTCGACGGGATCCTGTTCCCGGGCACCGCACTCGCTCCTGGCACACCATCAGGCTGGGCTGACCAGTTCGAGCACACGGGAACCCCACGCGCACGGCACAGAGTGCACCGCATCCTGCCGAGTGCACCGGAACTCGTTGCACGCGACACGAGTACACGGGATCCTGCCGCGTGCGGTAACGAGTGCCCGGGTTGCTGTCGAGTGTGCCGGAAGTCGACGCGTATGACCCGTGCAATCGGCAGGTTCCCGTGCGCTCGGCGCCACCTCGAATACACGGGAACCCACGCGCACGGCACCGAGTGCACCGCATCCTGCCGAGCGCACCGGAACTCGACGTGAAGAACCCGTGCACTCGGCCCGTTCCCGTGCACTCGCGAAGAATCCGTGCACTCGGCAGGATCCTGTGTGTTCGGCGGGCTTCCGTGCGCCGGGCGCGCCCGGCTTACGCCCTGGGGGTGCACGAGCTTCCGAGCACGGTCGTCACGCGGCGATGACCGGCTTCGTGCGCACCGGGCCGAGCCAGGTTGCGATCAGGACCGCGGTGATGGATCCGGCCGCCATGATCGCGGCCAGCACCACGATCTGGAAGCGTCCCGCATCGAGCGGCGACAGCCCGCCGAAGATCGCGCCGACGAATGCCCCCGGCAGCACGACGAGCCCCGTCGTCTTCGTCTGATCTATCGACGGGATGAGGGCCTCGCGCACCGCCTTGCGAGCGAGATCGAGCGTGGAGCGGCGCGGGGTCGCACCGAGGGCGAGCCAGCCCTCGWCCTCCTCCCACCGGTCGACCACCGATGCGGTGAAGCGGCGCCCGGCGAGCGTGGCGATGCTCATGGAGTTGCCGATGAGGATCGCGCCGATCGCCAGGAGATAGCGCGGTGTCGGCTGCAGCGCCCCGGTCGCGAACACCGTGCCGATGGACACGACCGCGCCCGCGCAGATCGAGGTCGCCATGACGAGGATCATGTGCGCTCCGCCGCCCGTCCGGCGCACGGCCACCCCCGTGGCGATGCCGAACATCACCAGCAGCGCGACGCCGATCCACGCCGGCTGCGAGACGATCCCGGTCAGGATCACACTGATCACCGCGAGCTGCACCGCGCCGCGAAGGACCGCGAGCGCCGGAGTCCACCGTCCGGGCACCCGGAACGAAAGCAGGGCCGCGGTCGCGATCGCGGCGAGCACGAGCACCCCGATCGCCGTCGGCAGCAGATCGATCGCGCCCGTCATGCCCAGCTCCTCCCCGACGGTCGCGCTCTCAGGCGTCGGCCGCGTCGGCTGCTTCGACCGCGTCGGCCGCGTCCGCTGCTTCGAGCGCGCCGGGTCCCTGGGTCACGAGGAGGTGGAACTGCGCGGCATCGAGGATCCGCAGGCCCAGCTCCTCCGCCTTGGCGAGTTTGGATCCGGCGCCGGGGCCTGCAGCCACGAAGTCGGTCTTCTTCGAGACGCTGGACGCGGCCTTGCCCCCGGCCTTGATGATCGCCTCCTGGGCGCCCTCTCGGGTGTAGCCGTCGAGGGATCCGGTCGCGACGACGGTGACCCCGTCGAGCACTCCGCCCTGCGCGGCCGCGGCTCCGGGCCCGGGGTGTCCCGGCGTCGCCCACTGCACGCCGGCGTCGGCCCAGCGCTGCACGATGTCCTGGTGCCAGTCGACGGTGAACCAGTCCAGGAGCGAGTCGGCGATGATGCCGCCGACGCCCTCGACCGCGGCGAGCTCCTCGCGGGACGCGGCACGGATCGCATCCAGGGATCCGAACCACTGCGCCAGGGCGCGGGCCGCGACCGGACCCACGTGGCGGATGTTCAGCGCGACCAGCAGGCGCCACAGTTCCTTGGTCTTCGCCTTCTCGAGCTCGGCGAGCAGCTTGACAGCCTGGGAGGAAGGCTGGGACGCGTTGACGCCCTCCTTCTTCTCGGCGGCGGTCGGGTTGCGCCGGAACGGAGCACGGGTCTTCACGATCCCGTCCTCGTCCTCCTTCGGCAGCCCCGTCTCCGCGTCGCGGACGACGACCTCGATCGGCACGAGCTGCTCGAGAGTGAGCGTGAACAGCCCCGCCTCCGTCTCCAGCGGCGGCACCGCCGGATGACTCGGCTGCGTGAGCGCGGCCGCGGTGACCTCGCCGAGCGCCTCGATATCGAGAGCCCCCCGGGATCCGATGTGCTCGACGCGGCCGCGCACCTGTGCCGGGCAGGAGCGCGTGTTCGGGCAGCGCAGATCGATGTCGCCCTCCTTGGCGGGCGCCAGGATCGCACCGCACTCCGGACAGCGCTCCGGCATCACGAATTCGCGCTCGGAGCCGTCGCGTCGCGCGACCACCGGGCCGAGGACCTCGGGGATCACGTCGCCTGCTTTGCGGAGCACGACGGTGTCGCCGATGAGCACTCCCTTGGCCTTCACCACATCCTTGTTGTGCAGCGTGGCCTGGCGCACGACGCTTCCGGCGACGTGGGCGGGAGCCATGACCGCGAACGGGGTCGCACGCCCTGTACGGCCGACCGACACCACGATGTCGAGAAGGGTGGTCTGCACCTCCTCCGGCGGGTACTTGTAGGCGATCGCCCATCGCGGTGCACGGCTCGTGGCGCCGAGCTCGTCGTGCAGGTCGAGCTCGTCGACCTTCACGACGATGCCGTCCAGCTCGTGCTCGATGTCGTGCCGGTGCTCGCCGAAATACGCGACGAACTCGGCGACCTCGTCGATCGTGGCGCAGACCTTCGTGTGCGGACTCGTCGGCAGCCCCCACTCCGCCAGCTTCTCGTAGACCTCGCTCTGCGCGGAGACGGGCGGATCCGGCCACGCGCCGATRCCATGCACATACAGGGCGAGGGAGTCGACGCGGAGCAGCCCCGCCTCGAGCTCCATGCCGTCCTTCTTGTCCAGCTGCTGGCGCAGACCTCCGCTCGCGGCGTTGCGCGGGTTCGCGAAGGACGGGAAGCGCCGGGCGGCCGCCGTGCGGGCCTTCTCCTCGTCGAAGGGCTTCTTGGCGCCGCCACGGCCCTGGAAGCGCTCCAGCGACTCGGCGTACGCGCGGTCGCGGAACGCCGCCTGCGCGGCGTTCAGACGCTCGAAGGCGGCGACGGGGATGAAGACCTCGCCGCGCACCTCGACGATCGCCGGATGTCCCGAGCCGCTGAGCCGCTCGGGGATCCCGGCGACGCGCAGCGCGTTCTCGGTCACGATCTCGCCGACCCGCCCGTCGCCCCGCGTGGCAGCGGAGGTGAGCACGCCGCGCTCGTAGCGCAGGTTGATCGCGAGGCCGTCGATCTTGAGCTCGGTGAGCCAGGCCACCTCGCGACCGGCCGCGGCGCGGGTCTTGGCCGCCCACTCGCGCAGCTCGTCGAGCGAGAACACGTTGTCGAGGCTGAGCATGCGCTCGGCGTGCTCGATGGTCTGCAGGCCGGTCGCGTCGGCCGCGCCCACCATCTGGGTCGGCGAATCCTGTCCTTGCAGCTCGGGGTGCACACGCTCGAGCTCCTCGAGCCGGTGCATCCAGCCGTCGTAGGTGGCATCGTCGACGAGCGAGGTGTCTCGCCCGTAGTACGCGTCCTTCGCCTCCAGGATGCGAGTCGTCAGCTCATCGGCCTCGACGCGGGCGGCTTCCAGCGAGATGTTCTCCGGCACTCCTGAAGTCTACGATCGAGCGCCGACATCCGAGGGGCGGCACCCGGTCGACGCTCACACCGCGCTGAGCGCCGTCGCGACCGACGTGCGCAGCCGGGACAGGACGGGGATCAGCAACATCTTCACCGGCCTCGGACTGTCGCCGGCCCAGGAGAACCGGCGCGTCAGAGCGATCCTGCTGTTCCTGCAGAGCTGAGCCACGGGGATTCCCTGCCGAGGGCGGATGCCCGGATCAGCCCTCGGCACCGGATCCTCAGAGCCGGGCGATGGTCTCGATGTCCGCTCTGAACTCGGCGATCTCGTCCGCCGACACCGTTGCCCGCGTGCTCCCGAGTGCCCGCGCGTAGTCCTGCGTGTCGAGCGCGGAGGCCTGCGCGCCGTCGCTCAGGGCCCGCGCCAGGGCCTCCTGGGACGCGCGGCGCGCGGCGTATTCGATGTCGGCCGGGGTCAGCCCCTCGCTCGCCGCGACCAAGCGGTCCAGATCCACGTCGTCGGCGGATTCGACGGGGATGTACCGCGCCCAGATCGCGCGGCGGGCGTCGGCGTCGGGCAGGCCGATCGGGATCACGTAGTCGAAGCGCCCGTGCCGGAGGAATGCCGCATCGAGAGCGCGCACGAAGTTCGTCGCGCAGATCAGGATCCGGCCCTCTCTGTCGCGGAAGTCGGCGACGAGCTTCAGCAGCTCGTTCGTGACGCCCTGCGTGGGCGAGGGCGGCGTTCCGCCGCGGCGGGAGGCGATCTCCTCCACCTCGTCGATGAAGACCACCGCGTGCTCGAGCTCGTCGATGGTCTCGAACGACGCGCGCAGCCCACCGGCGAGCCCCGTGCCCCCACCGGCGAGGCGCGAGGGGAACAGCTCGACGAAGGGCCAGTCGAGCCGCGAGGCGACCGCTCGTGCGAACGTGGTCTTGCCCGTGCCGGGCGGGCCGAACAGCATGACGGCGCGCGGGGGCACCACCCCGAAGCGCTCGGCGAGCTCCGGACGGGCGAGCGGGGTCACCAGACGTTCCTCGAGCAGGGTCTTCTCGTGCGTCATCCCGGCCACGCGATCCCACAGGTGCGGCGGGAGGATGCGTCCGCCCACCTCCTTGAGCGCATCGAGCTCGCGCCGCTGGATCGGCATGGCGCGCTCGAGGTAGCGCACGGAGTGGTGCACGTGGAAGCCGTTCTCGGTAAAGGCGCCCAGCCCGTCAGCCTCCGGGATGAGCACCGAGAGCTTCGCGAGGCCGAGTGGCGCCATCTTGCGCTCGAGCGCGTGCAGGAGCGACGAGCTCACCTCGGATCCCGCATCGGCGATCGTCCCGAAGAACACGATCCAGCCCTGCGCGTGCGCGCCCCGGCCGACCGCGGCGCCCACGAGCAGCTCGCCCTGGACCGCGACGACGGCGTGATCCTGCTGGCACGAGGCGATCACCTCGGCGAGCGAGTAGATGGGCCACTCGTTCTCGCGCGTGACCTGCCCCCACAACCGGACGATCTGGTCCAGATCGTCCCCGTGGAAATCGCGGATGTACGTCCTCGTCATGGCGCCTCCTCCGTCGGACCGTGCACCCATCATCACAGAGGCGGCGGCGGCCGCCGTCGACATGACGCCCGGCGAGGGAGCAGGGCTCAGACCCCGGCCGGCACCGCCGAGACCGTGCGGTCGATCGTGAACTGCCCGAGCACCCGCGTACCGACGTACAGCAYGGCGCTCTGGCCCGGTGCGACACCGTCGAGCGGCTCGTCGGGGACGACCCTGACGACGTCCTCCGCGACGAAGGCACGCGCGGGAACGGGATCGGCATGAGCGCGGATCTGGACCTCGCAGGCGAACTCCTCCGCAGCGGGTGCGGCCCCCGCCCACGATCGGCGCTCGCCGGAGATCTCGGCAATCGCGAGCGCCTCCTTCGGGCCGACGACGACCGTGTTCGAGACCGGGCGGACCTCCAGCACGAACCGGGGCTTGCCGTCGGGTGCGGGCACGCCGAGGCGCAGCCCCTTGCGCTGGCCCACGGTGAACGCGTGCGCGCCGTCGTGCGTGCCGACGACCTCGCCGTTGCGGTCGAGGATCTCGCCCTGCTCGGCGCCGACCTTCTCCGCGAGCCAGCCGCGGGTGTCGCCGTCGGGGATGAAGCAGATGTCGTGGCTGTCCGGCTTCTGCGCGACGCTCAGGCCGCGCTCCGCCGCCTCCGCGCGCACGAGCGCCTTGGACGGCGTGGATCCGAGCGGGAAATACGTGTGCGCGAGCTGCTCGGCGTTCAGCACGCCGAGCACGTAGGACTGGTCCTTGGCAGCGTCGGAGGCACGATGCAGCTCCAGGCCGCCCACGCCGTCGACGAGCGTGGCGTAGTGCCCGGTGCATACGGCGTCGAAGCCGAGCTCGATCGCGCGCTCCAGGAGCGCCGCGAACTTGATCTTCTCGTTGCAGCGCAGGCACGGGTTCGGCGTGCGGCCGGCGCGGTACTCCGCGACGAAGTCGTCGATCACGTCCTCGCGGAAGCGCTCGGAGAAGTCCCAGACGTAGAACGGGATGCCGAGCAGATCCGCGGCGCGCCGCGCGTCCATCGCGTCCTCGATCGTGCAGCAGCCGCGGCTTCCGGTGCGCAGGGTGCCGCCTGCCCGGGAGAGCGCGAGATGCACGCCCACCACGTCGTGACCGGCCTCGACCGCGCGCGCCGCAGCCACGGCGGAGTCCACTCCCCCGCTCATCGCCGCCAGAACACGCATGGATCCAGTGTACGAGCGGACGGCTGGGCGGGGGCCGGGCGTCAGTGCACGGCGCCGGAGGCCCGAGCGTACGCGTCACCGATCACCGCGAGCACGGTATCCACGTCGCCGGCGGTCGACGTGCGTCCGAGTGTGAACCGGATCACGCTGCGCGCCGCGGTCTCGCTGCGGCCGAGCGCCTGCACCACGTGCGAGGGCTCCGCGATTCCGGCCTGACAGGCGGATCCGGCCGATGCCGAGACCCCGGCCATATCGAGCAGGAACAGCAGGCTCTCGCTCGGCGCCCCCGGGAACAGCAGGTGGGCATTGCCCGGCAGGCGGCCGGCGGCGTCGGGATCCCCGAGGAGTTCGGCGGAGGGCACCCGGTCCAGGATCCCGGCGGCAAGGCGGTCGCGCAGCGCGCTCAGCCGCGCCGATTCCTCGGCCCGCTCGGCGATGGCGAGCTCTGCGGCGACGGCGAACGCGGCGGCGCCGGCGACGTCCTGCGTGCCGGAGCGGAGGCCGCGCTGCTGACCACCGCCGTGCAGCAGCGGCGCGAGACGTGCGGTGCGGGCGACGACGAGCGCCCCGGTACCCGTGGGGGCGCCGATCTTGTGCCCGGCGACGCTGAGCGCGACGAGACCCGCCCCGGCTGGCGCATCGCCGCGGAGCACCGCGAACGAGAACGGCAGGTGGCCGAAGGCGGCGACGGCATCCAGGTGCAGGGGAACATGCGCGGCAGACGCCGATGCGGCGAGCGCGCCGGCGTCGTTGACGGTGCCGACCTCGTTGTTCGCCATCAGCGCGGTGGCCACGCCCACGCCGTCCGACGCGATCTTCGCCGCGAAGGCGTCGACCGGGATCCGCCCGACGGCGTCGAGCCCGACGGCGATCACCCTGGCGCCGTCCGCGGCGAGCGCGCCGACCGTGTCGAGCGTCGCGTGGTGCTCCCCATCGGGAAGCAGGATCGCGTCGCTCCCCTCCCGGCGGGACCGCCACAGGCCCTGCACGGCGAGGTTCACCGACTCGGTGCCGCCCGACGTGAGGACGACCTCGATCGGGTCGCACCCCAGCACCGCCGCGAGCCGCTCCCTGGACTCCTCCAGGATGCGGCGCGCCCGCTGCCCGGCACCGTGCGTCGAGGAGGCGTTGCCCGTCGCCCTGGCGACGCGCAGCCACTCGTCGGCGGCCTCTGACCGCAGGTCCGTCGTGGCGGCGTGATCCAGGTAATGCACCCCACCACTCTCGCACTTCGCGCGGGGATGGGACTCGGTGGCACGGATCGCGGTACGCCGTGGCATCCCTCTCGTCCTGCGCCGCGTATTCTTTCCCTCATGTGTCCGCACGCGATAGAGGTCGAGACGCCGGTACCCGACGGCGAGGGCTGCGCCCTGTGCAGCGCGTCCCTGGACGACCTCGGCGTCCGCCTTCACGACGGAGTCGCCACGCTGCGCGTCTGGTCGCAGAACGCGTCCTCGATCGAGCTCGTGATCTTCGATGAGACCGACCTGGACTGGGAGACCGCTCAGCTCGCGCTCGAGCGCCGCCCCGGCGGCGTGTGGGAGATCACCACGGATCTCCTCAAGCCCGGGACCCGCTACGCGCTGCGCGTCGACGGCGCGCACAGCCCCGGCAACACGTTCAACCCCGAGACCCTGCTGCTGGATCCCTATGCCAGGGGCCTCGCGCAGGGTGACGGCTACGAGGAATGGCGCTCGGTCGTCATCGAGGACGGCTTCGACTGGGGCGGCGTCGCCAAGCCGCAGACGCCTCTCGATCGCTCCGTGATCTACGAGGGCCACGTCAAGGGACTCACCAAGCGCCACCCCGGGGTGCCGCCGGCGCTCCACGGCACGTACGCCGGCGTCGCGCACCCGGCGATGATCGAGTACTACCGCGAGCTCGGCATCAGCGCCGTCGAGCTGCTGCCCGTGCAGGCCTTCGCCTCCGAGCCGCGGCTGCTGGACAGGGGCCTGTCGAACTACTGGGGCTACAACACCCTGAACTTCTTCACGCCGCATGCGGCCTACGCGACCGAGGATTCGCGCAAGGAGGGCCCGGAGGCGGTCCTGCGCGAATTCAAGGGCATGGTGAAACTGCTGCACGAGGCCGGCATCGAGGTGATCCTCGACGTCGTGTACAACCACACGAACGAAGAGGGCATCGGCGGCCCCCGCACGAGCCTGCGCGGTATCGACAACGCCCTCTACTACCGCCAGCAGGAGGACGGCAGCTACATCGACACGACGGGCTGCGGGAACACCCTGGACACCGCGACGCCCGCGGCCGCGCGCCTCGTGCTGGATTCGCTGCGCTACTGGACCACGGAGATGCAGATCGACGGGTTCCGCTTCGATCTCGCCACGGCGCTCGGCCGGGACGCCGCGAACTCGTACGACGCGCACCATCCGCTGCTGCACGCGATCAGGACGGATCCGGTCCTCGCCGACGCGAAGATCATCGCGGAGCCCTGGGACGTCGGCTTCGGCGGCTGGCAGACCGGGAACTTCCCCACCGGCTGGAGCGAGTGGAACGATCGCTACCGCGACCGCGTCCGCAACTTCTGGCTCAGCGACATCGACTACGCCCGCCGCGCCTCGGCGCCGACCGGCATCGGCGGGTTCGCGAATCGCCTCGCCGGATCGGCGAACACCTTCAGCGACGAGCGGGGCCCGCTCGCGAGCATCAACTTCGTCACCGCGCACGACGGCTTCACCCTGAGCGACCTCGTCTCCTACGACGTCAAGCACAACGAGGCCAACGGCGAGGGCAACCACGACGGCGCCGACATGAACCGCTCCTTCAACCACGGCGCGGAGGGGCCCACGGACGACCCGGTCATCCTCGCCGCGCGGCGCAAGGCCATGCGCAATCTGCTCGGCACGCTCCTGTTCTCCGCCGGGGTGCCGATGCTCACCGCCGGCGACGAGTTCGGGCGCACCCAGCGCGGCAACAACAACGCGTACTGCCAGGACTCCGCGATCAGCTGGCTCAACTGGGATCACGAGCCGTGGCAGCAGGACCTGTTCGCGCACGCCTCCCTGCTGACCCGGCTGCGCGACGAGAACCCGGCCCTGCGCCCGCTCCGGTACGCCCGCCTCGGCGAGCACATCCCGAACGCCTCGGTCATGGACTGGTTCGACCAGGACGGCGACACGATGGAGGTCGAGCAGTGGAACGACCCCCGCAACCGCACCCTGCAGTACGTCGCGTCGTCCACGCCGGACAAAGAGGCCTTCAACCGGATCCTGCTCGTCGTGCACGGCACCGAGTCGCCGATCGACGTCCGGCTGCCGGAGATCGACGGCGTGTCGCGCTACGTCGCGCTGTGGTCGAGCGCGGAGGAGCGCCCCTCGCCCGTCGAGACGGTGCATCGGCCCGGCGATGTGCTCGCGCTTCCCGGCACCTCGATGCGACTGTTCCGCGCGGAGTGACCCGCCCGTTACCTCTTCCRACCTCGGAGAGCGGTAGGTTCAGGGTGTGTCCGAACGAACCGCCGCACAGCCCTCGTCCGATGCTCTCCGCAGCACCGCCCAGATCCCGGTGCGCGCACTGCCCGACGTCGATGCGGCGGACGCGCAGACCACCCGCATCCCGCTCGCGGATCCTTCCCCCGCGGCCCCTGAGGGCTTCCACCCGAAGGCCTTCTCCGGCGAGGTGATCCCGTTCCGGGTCGTCGCCTTCCGTGAGGGGCACGACCTCATCGGAGTGCACCTGCGGCTGCGCACCCCGAACCATCAGGAGAGCCTGCACCGGCTGACCCCGCTCGGCGACGGCACCGATCGCTGGCAGGTCGATGTCGCGCTCGACGAGACCAACGCGTGGACGTTCCGCTTCGAGGCGTTCGCGGACGAGTTCGCCACCTGGGCCCACGCCGCAGAACTGAAGATCGCCGCCGGTGTGGACGTCGAGGTGATGCGGGCACTCGGTGCCGGCCTGCTCGGACGCGCCGCGAAGGACAAGTCCCGTCCCAAGCCCGAGCGCAAGCGGCTCGCGGCGGTGGCGGAGGGACTGCGCTCCCCCGACGGGACCGCGGAGGACGCGCTCGCCGTCGCGACCGACCAGGAGCTCGCCGCCCTCTTCGCGGACCGCCCGCTCACCGCGCTCGACTCCGCCACGGCGTGGCAGACGGTCCTGGTCGAGCGCACGATCGCCGGCTCCGCGGCCTGGTACGAGTTCTTCCCGCGCTCGGAGGGCGCGGTGCGCGAGACGGACGGCACGATCGCGAGCGGCACCTTCGAGACCGCCGCCGAGCGTCTCCCCGCCGTCGCGGCGATGGGCTTCGACGTGCTGTACCTCCCCCCGATCCACCCGATCGGACGCCTCAACCGCAAGGGACCGAACAACACGCTCACCGCCGGTCCCGCCGATCCCGGATCGCCGTGGGCGGTCGGCGCCGCGGAAGGCGGGCACGACGCCGTGCATCCCGACCTCGGAACCCTCGCCGACTTCCGCGCCTTCGTGAAGAAGGCGAACGCGCTCGGCCTCGAGGTGGCCCTCGACCTCGCGCTGCAGGCCGCCCCGGACCACCCCTGGGTCAAGGCGCACCCGGAATGGTTCACGGAGCTTCCGGACGGCACGATCGCGTACGCGGAGAACCCGCCGAAGAAGTATCAGGACATCTACCCGCTGAACTTCGACCGGGATCCGGTGGGCCTCTACACCGAGGTGCTGCGGATCGTCGAGCACTGGATCGCGCAGGGCGTGTCGATCTTCCGCGTCGACAACCCGCACACCAAGCCGCTGCGGTTCTGGGAGTGGCTGATCCGCACCGTGAACACCAAGCATCCCGAGGTGGTCTTCCTGGCCGAGGCGTTCACCCGCCCCGCGCCGATGYGGGGGCTCGCCGCGGTCGGGTTCCAGCAGAGCTACAGCTACTTCACCTGGCGCAACACCAAGGCGGAGCTCGAGGAGTTCCTGCTCTCCGTCTCGCAGGAGACGGCCGACTACATGCGCCCGAACCTGTTCGTGAACACCCCGGACATCCTCACCGAGTACCTGCAGTTCGGCGGGCGCGCGGCGTACCGGATCCGGGCCGCCATCGCCGCGACGGGTGCGCCGCTGTACGGCGTCTACGCCGGCTACGAGCTGTTCGAGAACGTGGCCCGTCCCGGTTCCGAGGAGAACATCGACAACGAGAAGTACGAGTACAAGCTGCGCGACTGGGCGAAGGCCGAGGCGGAGGGGCGCTCTCTCGCCCCCTACCTCACCCGCCTCAACGAGATCCGCCGCGCGCACCCTGCACTGCGGCAGCTGCGCAACCTGCAGCTGCACTGGAGCGACGACGACGCGGTCCTGGTGTTCTCCAAGCACCTGGACGCGCCCTTCACCGGCACGGACTCCGCCGACACGATCATCGTCGTCGCCAACGTCGACCCGCACTCGGTGCGGCAGACCACCGTGCATCTCGACACCCTCGCGTGGGGCGTCGAGCCCGGAACGGCGTACGAGGTCGAGGACCTCGTCACCGGATCCGTCTGGACCTGGACGGATCACAATTTCGTGCGCCTGGACGCCTTCACGGAGCCGGTGCACATCCTGCATGTGAAGGGGCAGCCATGATCACCACTGCGATCGACCCGGCTGTGCTCGAGGCCGTGGCCTCGGGCTCGCACCACGACCCGCACTCCGTGCTCGGAGCGCATCCGCAGCCCGAGTCGGAAGGCAGACGCGTGACGATCGTGCGCGCGCTGCGGCCGCTCGCGAAGGGCGTGTCGGTGCTGCTCGACGGCGGTGTCGAGGTACCCCTGACCCATCTCGCGGCAGGCGTCTGGGAGGGCGAGGTCACGGGCCCCGCCGGCGCCTACCGGATCAAGGCGACGTACGGCGACGCGCCCGACTGGATCTCCCCCGATCCGTACCGGCACGCCCCCACGATCGGCGAGCTCGACCTGCACCTCATCCGCGAGGGCCGCCACGAACGCCTCTGGGACGCGCTCGGCGCGCACCCGCGCTTCATCGACGGCGACCAGGGCACCGCGTTCGCCGTGTGGGCGCCGCATGCGAAGGCCGTGCGCGTGGTCGGCGACCACAACGGATGGGACGGACGCCTGGACGCGATGCGCTCGATGGGCTCGAGCGGCGTGTGGGAGCTGTTCGTGCCCGGCGTCGACGCCGGCGCGCACTACAAGTACGAGATCCTCACCCCGCACGGATCCTGGATCCTCAAGGCCGATCCGATGGCGCAGCTCGCCGAGGTCCCGCCCGCCACGGCCTCGATCGTCGCGCGGTCGGAGTACTCCTGGGGAGATGGCGCGTGGATGACCCGTCGTGCGGCGACACACGCGGTCGCCCAGCCGATGAGCGTCTACGAGCTGCACCTCGGCTCATGGCGGCCCGGCCTCGGCTATCGCGACATCGCCGACGAGCTCATCGAGCACGTCACCGCCACCGGGTTCACGCACGTCGAGTTCATGCCCGTGGCCGAGCACCCGTTCAACGGATCCTGGGGCTACCAGGTGACCGGCTACTACGCCGCGACGCACCGCTACGGCGAGCCCGACGACCTGAAGCACCTCATCGACCGGCTGCACCAGGCCGGCATCGGCGTGATCATCGACTGGGTGCCGGGACACTTCCCGAAGGACGCCTTCGCCCTCGCCCGCTTCGACGGCGAGGCCGTCTACGAGCACCCGGATCCGCGCCGCGGCGAGCACCGCGACTGGGGCACGCTCATCTTCGACTACGGCCGCAACGAGGTGCGCAACTTCCTCGTCGCGAACGCCCTGTTCTGGCTGGACGAGTTCCACGCCGACGGTCTGCGCGTCGACGCCGTCGCCTCGATGCTCTACCTGGACTACTCACGCGACGACGGCGAGTGGGAGCCGAACGTACACGGCGGGCGGGAGAACCTGGAGGCGATCCGGTTCCTCCAGGAAGTCAACGCGACCGCGTACCGCAAGCACCCCGGCATCGTCATGGTCGCCGAGGAGTCGACGAGCTTCCCCGGCGTGACTGCGCCCACCGATCACAACGGGCTCGGCTTCGGGTTCAAGTGGAACATGGGCTGGATGAACGACTCCCTCGTCTACATCGAGCGCGATCCGCTGTACCGCTCGCACCACCAGGGCGAGATGACGTTCTCCTTCGTCTACGCGTTCGGCGAGAACTACATCCTGCCGATCAGCCATGACGAGGTCGTGCACGGCAAGGGCAGCCTGCTCTCGAAGATGCCGGGCGACCACGCCGCGAAGCTCGCGAACGTGCGGGCGTACCTCGGCTACATGTGGGGGCACCCGGGCAAGAACCTGCTGTTCATGGGGCAGGAGTTCGGCCAACTCTCCGAGTGGTCCGTCGACCGGGGTCTGGACTGGTGGCTGCTCGACCAGCCGTCGCACCGCCAGCTGCAGGACTTCGTCGGCGCGCTGAACAGCACGTACCGGCAGAACGCGCCGTTGTGGGAGCGCGATCACGACAGCAGCTCGTTCACGCGGATCGGCGCGCCGGACTGGGATCCGACCATCGTCGCGTTCGTGCGCCGCGACGCGCACGGCGGGCATCTCGCGGTGATCAGCAACTTCGCCGGCGCGACCCGGCACGGCGTCCGGCTCGACCTGCCGCTCGCCGGAGGCTGGACCGAGGTGCTGAACACCGATGCGGCCGAGTTCGGCGGGCACGGCGAGGGCAACCTCGGCCTCGTCTACGCGACCGATGTCGAGAACGGTTCCCCTCAGGCGACCCTGACGATCCCGGCGCTGTCCACGATCTGGCTGCGCCACCAGAAGGATCCGCACGTGCCGATCGTCAGCAAGGGCTGAGACGTTTCCGACGGTGCCGACACTCATAGGGTGAGAGACACCGAAACGGAGCCGGCATGGCACACGACGCACACGACAGGACGCTCGTCGCGCGCGCGGCGGCGGGGAGCGAGAGCGCCTTCCGCACGCTGTACCGCGCCTACGTCCGCCCGGTCTACTGGATCGCGTACGGCATCCTCGGGGATGCCGGCGACGCCGAGGATGTGACCCAGGAGGCCTTCGTGGTCGCCTGGCGGAAGCTTCCCGGCCTGGAGCTCGCGAGCGATTCGCTGCTGCCCTGGCTGGCGACGATCTGCCGGTTCCAGGCGGCCAACCGGCTGCGCCGCCGCCAGCGCGATGCGGCGCACACCGCCGAGGGCGTGGACGAGCTGCTTCCCGCACTGATCGACGTCGAGCAGCAGGTGATCGCCACCGAGCTCGCCGACAGGATCGCCGCGGAGCTCGATGGGATGACCGTGCTCGACCGGGAGATCTTCCGGTTGTGCGCGACCGAGGGCTGGGACTACCGGGCCGCGGCCGCCGAGCTCGGCGTCGGCCACGGAGTCGTCCGTAACCGTCTCTCCCGCGTGCGCACCCGCCTGCGCGGCGCTGTGACTGAAACGGAGCCCGCATCATGACCACGACCCCCACGGGCCTGCCCCCGTTGAGCGACGACACGGTCGACCGCATCGAGGAGGCCGTCTTCGCGCAGATCGCCGAGGAGCGCGACTCCGAGCGCGCCCACACCGCACTCACTCGTCGGCGCGCGCGCCGACGCGGCTGGCTGACCGCGGGCGGCGTCGCCGCCGCCTTCGTCGTCGGAGTGCTCGTCACGCCGGCGATCCTGAACGCGACAGGGGCTGCGTCCTCGGCTTCCTCGGACGCGGCCGCACCCGAGGGCACGTCCTCCGTACCGCAGCCGCTCTCCGGCGCGGCGAAGGATTTGGCGCAGAGCTCCGGCGGCGCCGCCTCCTCCGCGGGCGGATCCTCGGGGTCGACGAACGCGGCACGGGACGTCATCCGCACCGGATCCGCCACCGTGCAGGTCGACGACGTGCGCAAGACGGCCGATGCGCTGGCCGCGCTCGCGAAGAAGCACGGCGGTTTCGTGGAGAGTCAGCAGATCGGCTCCGCCCAGCGGCCCGTGGCGACGGATGGCGGGATCGTCCCGCCGCCCGCCGGAGACGGCTGGGTGACCCTGCGGGTCCCCGTCGCGGACCTCGACGCCGTGATGGACGCGCTGCGCGAACAGGGCACGGTGCTGGCGACCTCGATCGGCACGAACGACGTGACCACGGCGACGACCGATCTCCGCGCGCAGATCGACTCGCTGACGGCGTCCGTCACGCGCCTGACCCAGCTGATGTCTCAGGCCACCTCGGTGTCGGATCTGCTCACCGCCGAGACCGCGCTCACCGACCGCCAGTCGCAGCTGCAGTCGGCCGAGCAGCAGTTGAAGGATCTCGAGTCCCAGGTCGCGATGTCCTCCGTGCAGGTGACCCTCGTGCGCGAGGCGCCGGCCGCGGCGGATCCGGGAGGCTTCGGCGATGGTCTCGCCGCAGGCTGGAAGGGACTCATCGTCTCCCTCAACGCTCTCGTGATCGCGCTCGGCTTCCTCCTGCCCTGGCTGGCGCTCGCCCTCGTCGTGACTCTCATCGTGTGGGCGATCGTGCGGACGCGCCGGGCTCGGCGCACCCGTCCCGCCACCGCCGGGAGCACGCGGGCCACGGGAACCGATTCCGAGCCTCAGAAGCCGTAGCGCATCCCCATCGCGGCACGGACCTCGTCGAGGGTGTCGACGGCGATCCCGCGGGCGCGCACATTGCCCGCGCGGATCGCCGCGGCGGCGTCCTCCGGTGAGATCCGCGCTCGGCGCTCCCTGTGCTCGCGCAGGAAGTCGTTGACGGCGGTCGTGGTGACGCGCTTCAGCTCGGCAGACCCTGCCGTGCCGATCCGGGCCGCGACCTCCTCCGGCGCGACACCCAGGCAGGTGGCGGCCGTCATGAGGAGCCCTGCGACGCCCGGGCGGCGCACGGGGTCGTACGCGATGAGCCGCTCCGAGTCCGTGCGGGCCCGATGAATCGCGATCCCCGTCTCCTCCTCGCTCATGCCGAGAGCGATCCCGTTCCCGTGACTCTTAGACATCTTCCGGCCATCCAGTCCCGGAAGTTCGGGCGAGTCCGTCACCAGTCCCTCCGGCACGGGGAAGACCGCTCCGTACCTCTCGTTGAAGCGCCGTGCCACCGTGCGGGTCATCTCGACATGCGGGAGGTTGTCCTTGCCGACCGGCACGAGTGTTCCCTTGCAGAACAGGATGTCGGCCGCCTGATGCACGGGATACGTCAGCAGCAGCCCGCCGAGCGCTCGCCCCGAATCCTTCGCCTCCGCCTTCACCGTCGGGTTGCGGTGGAGCTCGGCCTCGGTCACGAGGCTGAGGAACGGCAGCAGCAGTTGATTCAGCTCCGGGATCGACGAATGCGTGAAGAACACCGTGCGCTCCGGATCGAGTCCGGCCGCGAGGTTGTCGCGCACGGCCTCGAGGATGTTCTCACGGACCTCCCCCGGGCTCTCCCGGTCCGTGATCACCTGATAGTCGGCGAGCACGACGAATGTCTCGACGCCCGCGGTCTGCAGACGCACACGCTCGAGGATGGTCCCGAACAGATGGCCGAGATGCAGGCGCCCCGTGGGGCGTTCCCCCGTCAGGATCCGATGCCGTTCCGGATGCGACGCGATCTCGGATCGCAGCCGCGTCATACGGGCGTTCGTCGCGGTGAAGGTGTCCATGTCTGCTCCAGGGTCAGGAGCCGCACGGATGCACTGGGCGCATGAAGAACGCGGGCCGCCGTGCAGCCCGCGTGAATGAGATCTTTCGTGCGCGTACGGCTGCTAGAGCAGCCACCACCAGGAGTTCGTCACGCGCATGGCATCATCGTACGCCGGTCCGTCACCGCGGCTCGCCGATCTCGCTCGATGCCACGCGCGGCATGCAGGCGCCACTAGGGTCATCGCCATGAGCAACGCCGCCGTCTCCGCAGCCCGCGTCGCCCGCGACGGACGGGATCTGACGCTGGATCTGACTCGCGTCGCCTGCGTCGTGCTGGTGGTGTTCGTGCACATCCTGTTCACCGGCGTCGGCCGTCGCCCGGACGGCACCCTGCTCATCGAGCGCACGGTCGAGGGCCAGGTCTGGTTCGACGCGGTCAGCTGGATCCTGAACATCATGCCGTTGTTCTTCGTGGTCGGCGGCTATGCGGCCCGCGCGGGCTGGCGATCCGCGCAGCGCCGCGGCGACGATGCCGTCGGCTTCGTGCGCCTGCGCCTGGCCCGACTGGCCCGCCCGGCGATCCCTGTGTTCGTCTTCTTCGCCGTCGCCCTCGCGGCGACCCGCGCACTCGGGATCGATCCAGCGCTCGTCGACACGATCGCGATCGGCGTCGGCTCGCCGCTGTGGTTCCTCGCCGCGTACCTGATCGTGCAGGCCCTTGCTCCATGGATGATCGGTTTACATGCCCGTTTCGGCATGTTCGTGCCTCTCCTGCTGCTGGCCGGCGCCGCGGCGACAGACGCGCTCCGCTTCCTCGTCGCCGGTGGACTGCTCGGCCTCGGCCACGTCCCGTCGACCGGCTACGGCATCGGCGCCGAGCTCTTCGGCATTCCCAATGCGGTCTTCGTGTGGCTGTTCGCCCAGCAGATCGGCTTCTTCCTCTTCGACGGATGGTTCGCCCGTCGCAGGTTCTGGCAGTTGCTCGGCCTGATCGCCGTCGGGTATCTCGCCGTCTGGGGCCTCGTGTCCTTCGGCGGATACTCCTGGAACATGCTCAGCAACCAATGGCCGCCGACGACGCCCCTCGCGATCCTCGCCGTCGTCCAGGCCGCAGCGCTTACCGCACTGCACCGCCCGCTCACGGCGCTCATGCGCACGCGTGCCGCACAGAGCGCGGTGCTGCTGATCGGCTCGCGCCTCATGACGGTGTACCTCTGGCACCTGCCGATGATCATGGTGCTGATCGGGGTGCAGCTGCTGCTCCCCGTGGCGATGCCCGCACCCGGCAGCGCGGTCTGGTGGTGGACCCGGGTGCCGTTCCTGATCGTCGTGCTCGCGGCCGTGTGGCTGCTGTCGCTCTGGCTCGTGCGCTTCGAGAAGGCGCCGACCATGGGCGAGAAGCCCACCCGCGCCGTGACGGCGGCCGCCGTCGTCGTCTTCGTGCTGCCGATCCTCGCGGTCACGGCCTATGGCCTGGATCTCCCATTCGCCGTCTGCGCGCTGCTCGCTTCCGTGCTCGCGCTGTGGCTCGTCCGTGCCTACCGCGCGCCGCTCACGCCTGCGGGAGCCTCGGCACCGCGTCGATGAGAGCGCGCGTGTAGGCATTCCGCGGTTCCGCGAGCACCTCGGAAGTCCGCCCGGCGTCGACCACGCGTCCCCCCTGCAGCACCACGACGTCCGCGCACAGTTCGGCGACGATCGAGAGATCGTGCGAGACCAGGACGAGCGTCATGCCGTGCTCGGCCTGGAGACGCGCGAGCAGCCGTACGATGTCGAGTCGAGTGGACAGATCGAGTGCGCTCACGGGCTCGTCCGCGAGCAGCACCCGAGGGCGCGTGATCAGGGCGCGCGCGATGGCGATGCGTTGCCGCTGACCCCCGGAGAACTCATGCGGATAGCGCAGCAGGGCGTCGTCCTCGAGCTCGACATCCCGCAGTGCCTCGACCAACCGGTCCCGGCGGGTGGTGCGCGCCTCCCGGTCGTTGCCCTGGACGTCCCCGTCAGCGTCGCCGTCGCCGTCGCCGAGCCAGCGCAGGGGCTCGGCGAGGATGGCGTCGACGCGCTGACGCGGATCCAGCGAGGCGAAGGGGTCCTGGTAGACCGGCTGCACCGCGCGTCGGAACGCGCGCACCGCGCCACGGGCACCGGAGACGGGGACCGCCCCCTCGAACAGCACCGTTCCCGCGCTCGGGCGCTGCAGGCCGAGCATGAGCGAGAGCGCGGTGGTCTTGCCGGATCCGGATTCGCCGACCAGCCCCAGGCTGCGCCCTTCCTCGACCGCGAACGTCACGTTCTGGAGCGCCGCGGGTGCGGAGCGACGATAGTGGTGCGAGACCCCGTCCAGCGTGAACAGCGCGCTCATGCGCGGCCTCCCTCTCCGCCGGCGCCGCCGCCGGTCAGGCGGTCGAGCGCCGATTCCAGCTCGCGAGCCGCGGTCACCAGCCGGCGGGTGTATTCATGCTCGGGGGCCGTCACGATGCGTCGTGCCGGGCCCTCCTCGACGGCCACGCCGCGGCGCAGCACGATCGCGCGCTCGGCGATCGTGGCGACGACCGCGAGATCGTGCGAGACGAACACGAGAGAGCTCCCATGCCGGCGCACGGCGTCGTCGAGCAGCTCCAGCACGGTGGCCTGGACGGTCACGTCGAGCGCCGTGGTCGGCTCATCTGCGAGCAGGACGTCGGGACGGCATGCCAGTGCCATGGCGATCGCGACGCGCTGGCGCTGTCCGCCGGAGAGCTCGAAGGGGTAGCGCTGCAGCAGCCGCTCCGGGTCCGGCAGGCGCACCTCGTCCGCGGCCGTCCGCACGGCGGCACGCAGCGCCGCGCCCTGCAGTCCGTGGTGCCGCCGCACAGGACGCGCGATCTGGTCGCCTACCCGGATGAGCGGGTCGAGCGCCGACGACGGATCCTGGAACACGGCGGCGATCCGCGATCCGCGGACCCGCTGCAGCACCCGCTCGCCCGCGCCGATCAGCTCGGTCCCGTCGAGCCGGATCGATCCACTGGCCCTGAGGCCGGATGGCAGAAGGCCCAGAAGAGCGAGTCCTGTGAGCGTCTTGCCGGATCCGGACTCGCCGACGAGCCCCAGCCGCTCACCAGGAGCGAGATCGAGATCGAGGTCTCGGACGAGCTCCGCCCCCGCGCTCGTGACGATGCGGAGTCCCCGCACCTGCAGCACCGCGCCCATCAGCTCCTCCCTCGTCTCGTCGGATCGAACCGCTCCCGCAGGCCGTCCGCGACCGCGTTCGCGCCCAACACGAGCAGAGCGATCACGGCTCCAGGGATGACCGCGCCCCAGGGCGAGGTYAGGACAGTGCCCTGCGCCTCCTGCAGCAGCCGTCCGAGCGACGAGTTGGGCGGCGGCACGCCGAGGCCCAGATACGACAACGAGGCCTCCGCCATGATCGCGGCGCCGAAGAGGACAGCCAGATTCACGACGAGAGCGGGCCAGATGTTCGGCAGCACGTGCCGGGTGAGCACGCCCAGCGTGGGCGCGCCGGACGTGCGCGCCGCCGTGACGAAGCTCCGCGACAGCACGCTCTTCACGAGTATCCGCGTGAAGCGCGAGACGATCGCGGACCCGGCAATCCCGATCGCGACGATCGCCGTGTCCAAGCCGGGGCCCCGTGCCGCGACAATCAGCATCGCGAGCAGGAGGGTCGGGAAGGCGATCAGCACGTCGAGGAGGGAGGAGACCGCGTCGTCCACCCACCCCGGTAGCAGCGCCGCTGCCGTGCCGAGCACGAAGCCGATGACGGCGGCGAGAGCGACCGCTCCGAGTCCGACCAGCATCGCGATCCGCGTGCCCGCGAGCACCTGACTGAACAGGTCGCGCCCGAGCTTGTCCGTGCCGAGCAGGTGGGCGCCGCCGGGCGGCGCGAGCCGCCCGCCGGAGGTGTCGTCGAGGGGGAACGGCGTCCAGAACACCGAGACGAGCGCCGCGAGGGCGAGCACCGCGAGGATCACGATCCCGATCGTGAGGGTGACATCGCGGCGTCGGAGCGAACGGTTCATGTCTGCTCTCCTCGCGCCGAGATGCTGCCACGCAAACGCGGGTCGACGAGTCGTTGGGCGACGTCGGCGAGGAATCCGATGAGCAGCACCAGCGCGGTGGTGACGACGAGCACACCCTGGATGCTCGGGTAGTCGTGCTCGCCGACGGCCTTGACCAGCAGCGCGCCGAGGCCCGGGAGGGTGAAGACCGACTCGACGACCACCGCGCCGAGCAGAGTCGATGCCAGTTCGATGCCGAGGATCGAGATCACCGGGACCGCCGCGTTGCGCACCCCGTGCGCGAAGAACGCGCCGGCCCTGCTCTCCCCCAGTGCGCGGGCCGTGCGCAGGTAGTCGGAGTCGAGGACGTCGAGTGTCGCCGAGCGCACGTAGCGCGCCAGCGAGGCGCTCATCACGATGACGATCGTGAGAACAGGCAACGCGAGAGCACTGAGCGCCGCGCCGGGGTCGGCCCAGTCGTCTCGCGGGAAGCCGCCCGAAGGCAGCAGTCTCAGGGTCAGCGCGAACAGCCAGACGACCAGCAGTCCGACCCAGAACACCGGCACGGCGATGCCCAGCTGGGTGATGGCGCCCAGCAGTGCGCCGTACCAGCTCCGCGCCCGCGCTGCCGCGACCACTCCGATCACGGATCCCAGGACGGTCGCGATCACGAACGAGATGAGCGCGAGCGGCAGCGTCACCGCGAGCCGAGCGGCGATGTCGTCCGCAACCGGGGCGCCCGAGGTGAAGGACGTACCCAGATCACCGCGGAGCAGGCCGGAGAGCCAGGAACCGAGCTGCACGATCACCGGCTGGTCGGATCCCACCTGCGCCCTCGCCGCCGCGATCTGCTCGGGCGTCGCGTTCACGGAAATGAGCGCGTTCGCCGGGTCGCCGGGCAGCACTCGCAGCAGCAGGAAGACGACGAGCATCCCCACCAGGAACGAGAGCACCAGGAAGAGCAGGCGACGGACGAGGTATCGGGTCACCGCGCTGCTGTCCGCCTGTTCCGGTGGACCACGGCGGTCACTGCGTCTTCTCGATGTCCGCCACGAAGAACTGCGAGTTCAGGCCGTGCACGGGGTAGCCCTTGACCGCGCTCGACGCGACGACGATCTGCGGGGCGAGGAACAGCCAGTCGCTCGCGGCGTCCTCCGCGATCTGCGTGTTGACCTTCTTGAGGATCGCGGTCTGCTCGTCGATGCTGCTCGCCTGCTCCGCGTCCGCGACCCACTGCACGACCTGCGGGTTGTCGTAACCCCAGTAGAAGTCGGGGTTGCCGTACCAGACCAGGTCGCGGTCGTTGACGTGCTCCTGCAGCGTCGCAGCGAAGTCCTTCTTCTGGAAGACGTTCGTGTACCACTGGTCCTCGGAGATCGTGTTGATCTTCACGGTGACGCCGACCTTGGCCAGCTCCGACTTGATGAACTCCGCGACCGCCGGGTGCGGGTCGTAGGACGGAGTGTCGAGCGTGAACGAGAGGTTCGACTGCCCGGCCTCGGCGAGCAGCGACTTCGCCGCCGCGGGGTCGTACGGATTCACCGAGGTGAGATCCTCGTACCAGGGGTCCGTCGGCGGGACCATGGATCCGATCAGCGTGCCGCGGCCGGCCCAGATCGAGTCCAGCAGCTTCTTGTTGTCGATCGCCTGCGTGATCGCCTTGCGCACGCGCTTGTCGTCGAACGGCACGACCTTGTCGTTGAAGGCCAGCAGCTCCTTCGTCGTGGACGTGTTCTCGGAGACCGTGAAGTCCTTGTTGCCCGTGAACTGCGTGAGCGCGTCGGGGCTTTGCACCTGGGTGACGATGTCGACCGCGTTGGTCAGCAGCGCGTTGGACAGCGCGGAGGCGTCGGTGAAGTAGGTGAAGTCGACCTCCTTGCTCTTCGCCGCGGTGCCCCAGTAGCCGGAGAAGCGCGTGAGGGTGAGCGACGAACCCCGCTTGAACTGGTCGACCGTGTACGGACCCGTGCCGTCTTCTGCGGTCTTCAGATCCTTGGCGTCGGTGTTGACGATCCACACGTAGGTGAGGTTGTAGGGGAACGAGATCGAACGCGACTTCAGGTGGAAGACGACCGTCTCCGGGTCGGGCGTCTCGACGCTGTCGACGACGGCGAGCTGCGACTTGCGGGCGGACTGCGAGCTGTCGGACAGCACCCGCTCGAGCGAGGACTTCACGTCGGCGCTGGTCAGCGCCTTGCCGGAGTGGAAGGTCACGCCGCTGCGCAGCTTCACCGTGTATGCGAGCCCGTCGGGGCTGATCGAGTAGTCGGTGGCGAGGCGGTTGACGACCTTGCCGTCGTCGCTGAGCTGGAACAGCCCCTCGTACACGTTGCCGTTCAGCGCCTCGGTGACGCCCTGTCCGCCCGCGTCGACGTTGGACAGGTTCAGCGGCGCCGAGAGCGAGCCGATCCGGATGGTCGCGTTCGCGCCGGACGTGCCGGCGGACGTACCGGCGCCGCCGGAGCACGCTGTGGCGAGCACGGCCACCACGGTCAGGGAGGCGGCGAGGGCCGCGATGCGGGAGAACTTCATGGATCGTCCTTCGGTGCTGTTCGGGAGCGTTCGGTGCGGGTCGGGAGGCTTCAGTGCGGGTCGGGAGACTTCAGCGCTGGTCGGGAAGAGCGAGGCGCTCGCCGGCGCGCACGGGCGTCGTGATCCGGTTGGAGAGCGGCGGCAGCGGGCAGTTGTACTGGTCGGAGAAACCGCAGGGCGGCACGAAGGCGCGGTTGAAGTCGAGCACGACGTCGCGCGTCCCCTCCAGACCGGAGTCGTCCTGCACGAACAGGAACCGTCCAGGGCCGTAGGTGCGGGTCTCCGGATCCTCGGTGCGGTTCGTCGGGTCCGCGAACACGAGCAGCAGCGTGCCGCCGTCGTCGAACGCGTCGAGCGAGTAGTCGGTGCCGTCGATCGTGACCGCGAGGTCGCCCGGCACGGGCAGCTCGCGGCTGAGGCCGTTGTCGCGGAGGTGCTCGTACGGAACGGCACGGCCGCCGTCGACCGGGGTGAACGTCCCGGTCAGCCGCCAGGCGGGGTCGTAGTCGAACGTCGCGATGCCCTCGAACTCGCGATTGCGCGCGGACGCCTCGTCCCAGAACCGCAGTCCCCGCTCGGGCTCGCCCGTGGTGAGGTGGCGGCGCGTCAGCTCGGTCACGACGACCGTGTCCGGCAGGCCCGCGGACGCCTCCTCGGCCGTCGTCCCGTCTTCGAGATCCAGCCACCGCGTCTCGATGAGGGCGAGGTTTCCCCGGGGTGCCGTCACCGCGGCGAGCCGGCCGGCCTTCCACTCGTCGTGGGCGGCGCGCGCCGCCGCGGAATCGGCGTCGGTCGTTGCGTTCACAGGCATCTCTCCAGCCTAGGTCGAGGATTTCCCCCGCTCCTCAACGCGCGTCACCGTTCGTCGTATTCCCGGCGAGCCTTCCCGAGACGACGAAAGCCCTCGGCGAACCGAGGGCTTTCGTGTGTTGTCTGTGACCCCAGCGGGATTCGAACCCGCGTTACCGCCGTGAGAGGGCAGCGTACTAGGCCGCTATACGATGGGGCCGTCCTGGCGATCCGTTTCCGTCTCGCGACAACCGTTCAAGTATGACATGACCCCCAGCGGCCGCCAAATCGAGCTCGGCTCGAAGCGAACCCCGGGTGTGTCGTACCCCGCGGGATTACGCTCGAAGAATGCGCATCACCAAGCATGAGCACGCGGCGCTCCGCGTCGACGACCACGGCCAGACCCTGCTCATCGATCCGGGCAGCTTCACGCTCCCGCTCGATGAGCTGCACCGCCTCGTGGGCGTCGTGATCACTCACGAGCACGCTGACCACTGGACGCCCGAGCACCTGGACCGGATCCTGCGCGCTGCCGCCGGCACTCCGATCTACGCTCCGGCCGGCGTGGTCCGCGCCGCAGAGGGATACGAGATCACCGAGGTCGCCCCGGGCGACACCGTCACAGCGGGCGACTTCACGCTGCGCTTCTTCGGCGGCGTGCACGCGGAGATCCACTCCTCGATCCCGCTGATCGACAACGTCGGCGTGCTGGTGGATGACGAGCTGTACTACCCCGGCGACTCCTACGCCGTGCCGGAGGGCGTCGAGGTCGGGACGCTCGCCGCACCGCTGGGCGCCCCGTGGCTAAAGATCGGCGAGGCGATCGACTTCGTGCTCGCGGTGAAGCCCCGCCGCGCATTCGGCACGCACGACATGACGCTCTCCGTGATCGGTTCGAACATGCACTGCGCACGCCTCACGTGGGCCACCGAGCAGAACGGCGGCGAGTTCTTCGAGCTGGATCCCGGCGACGACCTCGAGGTCTGAGGTGGCCGACTCCCCCGCCGCGGAGATCGCGGAAGAGGTGCGGCAGGACCGCTGACCGCGCGTCAGGACGACGCACCCTGCGGCGGGCCGGCCGGTGCGCCCGGACCGTCCGGAGCCGGTGGCGGGGATGACGCGGCATCCCTTCGCGACACGACCGCCACCGCGGCCGAAGACGCGACGACGGCGACCAACGCCCCGAGCAGGATCGCGGCGCCCTCTCCCGGCATCAGGGTCTTGGTCTCGACCCCCAGGGCCACGGCCGCGACCGGCACGCCGAGCTGCCCCGCCGACGCCACCGCCTGCGCCCAGGGCAGGCCGGTGACGCGCCCCGCGAGGTGTGCGACGACCGCCGCAGCGCCCAGCGCGAGTCCGAGCAAGATCATCTCCGGGCGCGATCCCAGATCCCTCAGGTTGATCGAGGCCCCCAGCCAGACGAAGAACAGGGGCCCGAAGAAGCCCTCGGTCATCCCGAACAGCTGACGCGCGAGGCGCCGCGGCTGACCTACGGCCGAGAGCACCAGCCCGAACGTGAAGCCCGCCATCATCACCGAGACGTGCGTGAACTGCGCGATCCCCGCCAGCCCGAACAGCGTCAGCAGGCTGAACCGCAGCTCGAGCGCGAACTGCCGGGATTCCGACACCTCGTGCAGAACCCTCAGCCGATGGCTTCCGACCCGTCGCAGGACCACCACGAGCAGCACCCCCACCGCGGCGATGCCGACGCCACCGAGCGCGACGAGCGGCACGCGCTCGGGCTGCAGCACGAGCGGGAGCGCGACGATGCAGGCCACATCGGCGATCGCGATCTGCGCGATGAGCTGCCCGGCGGAATCCGCCGAGACGTCCAGGGACCGCAGCATGGGCAGCACGAGCGCGGCCGACGACGACGCGATGAGCACGGAGTAGACCGCCCCGTGCGAGGTGCCGAACAGCAGCGCGGTGCCCACGCCGAGCGCCACGGCGACCGCGGCCACGATGCCGGCTCCCGCTGCACCGCGCCCGACTGCGGCGCGCACCGCGGTGTCCCGGATCGGGATGTGCGAGCCGATCACGAGCATGATGAGGCCGAACCCGAGCTGGGCGAGCAGCGTGAACGTCGGCTCGGCCGCGTCCACCCAGCCGAACCCCGTCGATCCGATCACAAGGCCCGCCCCGAGCTCCCCGGCGATCACCGGGATCCGCCAGGCGCGCCGGGCGGAGAGCACGGGGCCGGCGAGTCCCACCAGCACCAGCAGCGCCAGGGTCGCGAACGTCATGGGCACACTCTAGATCCGCCGGTCCGCGCACTCCCGGATCCCGGCGCCCCGGAGGCGTGGCGCCGGCACGTCGTGCCACTCGACAGGAAGAATGCAACTCCGCAGGATGATCGCGGGCGGATCTTCCTGCGGAGTTGCATCCGTCCTTCGGAGTTGCATCCGTCCTTCGGAGTTGCGGGCCAAACCGAGCCAGTGCGCCCGGACCGGGCCAGTGCGGGCCAGGCCGGTGCCTCGGGGCTCAGCCGGCGAGGGCTCCCTGCGCCTGACGCACCCGGATGGCACGCTGCTGGTGGTCGCGCTGCTCGAGCACGAGGCGGCGGAGCGCGGCCGGTGCGTCGGGATGCGCGTCGATCCAGGCATCGACGAGTTCGGTCGACTCCGCGTCCGGATACAGCCCGATCACCAGGCGCCGGGCGATCTCGATCGACCGATCCGCCCACGCCGCCTCGATGCGAGAAAAGTACTCGGCGTCGAAGCCGGCCACGAGATCGCGTCGCCCGCCCGCCCCGAAGCCACGGATCGTGGCAT
This sequence comes from Microbacterium sp. 05N427, assembly GCF_056397105.1. Lineage (NCBI taxonomy): Bacteria > Bacillati > Actinomycetota > Actinomycetes > Micrococcales > Microbacteriaceae > Microbacterium > Microbacterium sp. 05N427. Next base: position 13,968 of record NZ_JBFTMT010000019.1, on the reverse strand, counting down.
CGAGGTGGTCGTTCGTCAGGGTCAGATCGCCCCATGCGGCGCGCCAGTCGGCCGCGCGCACCGCCGCGCTCGGCGTCGACGCCGCCGCGGCGAGAGCGGCGGTTCGGCCGCTCGCCGTGTGATCGCGCAGCTGCTCCTCGGTGATCTCCTCCGCGCCGGCGTGACCGGTGGCGACGAGCGCGGTGAGCAGCTCCCAGTGCAGGTCGGCGTCCATCGGGAGACCCTCGGGCCCGGATCCGATCAGCAACGTGGAGACGTCGAGACGCCGGCTGTCGTCGAAGGCCGCGGCAGCGGCGAAGGCGCGCGCCCAGATGAGCTGCGCGTCACTGCCCGGCACGGCACCGCCCAGCGCAGACCACGTGGCGTCCAGCCACGCGCCCCGCGCCTCGGCCACTGCCGCACCCGCCAGGTAGTGCCCGATCGCGAACGGCGCGTTCAACACGACGCCGCCGAGCAGAGCGCTGTCGGACTCGGCGGGTGCGTGCGCCGCGACGATCCCGAGGTAGCGATCGACGGGGAGCTCGCCGTCCCGCGTCGCGTTCCACAGCGCCGACCACAGCAGCGCACGCGCCAGCGGATCCGAGAGCGAGGACAGCCCCCGTTCGACCGACGCCAGCGAACGAGGGTCGAGCCGCGCCTTCGCGTACGTCAGGTCGCCGTCATTGAGCAGGACCAGGTCGGCATCCGGCAGGGCGATCGGGGTGCGCGCCTCGGTGATATCGACCGGAATCCGCTCGCGGAACACCAGCGCGTCGTCGTGCAGGTCGTACAGGCCGATCTGCAACCGGTGCGGGCGAGGATCCGTCTGGACGACCACGGCCGTGCCGTGCTCACCCCGCTCGAGGCTCAGCGTGCTCATGCCGGTGGTCTGCAGCCATGCCTTCGCCCACGCGCGCATGTCGCGGCCCGAGGCCTGCTCCAGCTCGACCAGCAGGTCCTCGAGCGTGGTGTTGCCGTAGGCGTGCCGGGCGAAGTAGCGGCGGGYGCCCTCGAAGAACGCTTCCTCTCCGGCGAACGCCACGAGCTGCTTGAGCACCGCGGCGCCCTTGGCGTAGGTGATGCCGTCGAAGTTGAGCTTCGCCGCCTCGAGGTCGGCGATATCCGCGACGATCGGATGCGTGCTCGGCAGCTGGTCCTGGGTGTACGCCCACGCCTTGCGACGGTTCGCGAACGCGACCCACGCGTCCGTGAACTCGGTCGCAGCGACCGAGGCGTGCGCTCCCATGTAGTCCGCGAASGATTCCTTGAGCCACARRTCRTCCCACCASKTCATGGTGACGAGGTCSCCGAACCACATGTGCGCCATCTCGTGCAGGAKCGTGTTCGCCCGCGCCTGCCACTGCGCGCGGGTCGCGGCTCCCCGGTACAGATACGACTCGGTGAACGTGACGAGTCCCGGGTTCTCCATCGCGCCGATGTTGTACTCGGGCACGAAGATCTGGTCGTACTTCCCCCACGGGTACGGGAAGGCGAAGGCGTCCGCGAAGAAGTCCAGTCCCTGTCGGGTGACCTCGAGGATCTCGTCGGCGGCGAGGTGCTCCGCCATCGAAGCACGGCTGAGCACTGAGAGGGGCACCACGAGATCGCCGCGCCGCCACTCGGACGACACGCGCGCATAGGGCCCCGCCGAGATGCAGGTCAGATAACTCGACAGCGGCAGCGTCGGAGCGAACTCGACGATCTGCGCTCCATCGTGGGCACTCGACGTCGCGGGCGACTGGTTCGAGAGCACCTCCCAGCCCTCGGGAGCGGTCACCACGACCGTGATCGCCGCCTTCATGTCGGGCTGCTCGAAGCACGCCATGAAGCGGCGCGCATCGGCCGGCTCGTTGTGGGTGTACAGATACACGCCCCCGTCAACCGGGTCGGTGAAGCGGTGCAATCCCTCCCCGGAGCGGCTGTAGGCGCCGGTGGCGCGGATGACCACGGTGTTGTGCGCTGCGAGACCGTGGAGGCGGATCCGCGCGCCGTCCCACTCGATCTCCCGCTGCTGCCCGTTCACCTCGACGTCGTGCACGGCCTCGCCGAGGAAGTCGGCCCAGGTCTCCGTCGTGCGCGCGTCGAACTCCAGCGTCGTGGTCACGCGGAACCCCGAGTTCGCCGGATCGGTGGCGCCGGTGACGTCGAGCTCGACACGCAGACGGTGCAGGTCGACGCTCCCGGATCGAGCGGCTGTCTCGGTGCGGGTCAGGTTGGCGGTGGTCATGGATCCATCGTTCCATGCTCTGCGCGTGCGCCGGGCGGCAGTGACTCGGCCGGACAGCCCCTGTGCCAGCATGGTCGCATGACAGAGCAGGCCGCTTCCCTCCCCGAGCGCAGCAGGATCGTGCAGGAGCACGTGCGCGCCGCAGGTCTCTCCTCGCAGGTGCGCGAGCTGCCCGATTCCGCACGCACGGCCGTCGAGGCCGCCGCGGCGCTGGGCTGCGAGGTCGGCGCGATCGGATCCAGCCTGCTCTTCCTCGCGGACGGCCAACCGCTGCTCGTGATGACGAGCGGTCGGCACAGGGTCGACGTCGACCTGCTCACCGCGGCCGTGGGTGCGGAGAAAGTCTCGATGGCGCCCGCGGCGACCGTGCGCGAGGTCACGGGTCAGGCGATCGGCGGCGTGGCCCCGGTCGGCCACCCGGCGCCCGTGCGCACGGTGGTCGACGTGGCGCTCCGCGACTACGACGTGGTCTGGACCGCCGGCGGCACCCCGCACACCGTCATGCCGATGGCGTTCGACGAACTCGTGTCCCTCACGGGCGGCGAGGTCATCGCCGTCGCCGCGGACTGAACCGTCCGTCACGGGGTCCCTGGCCGCAGTCCAGGAGGCACCCAGACTCGGTGCCTACCGTGGAAAGGGATGTCACAGAACGGTAACGGCAGGATCAGTTCCCTCGACGGACTCCGCGGTCTCGCCGCGGGGATCGTCCTCATCCACCATGCGTCCCTGATCGCGGAACCGTGGATGGATCCGGCCGGCTGGGCGCTGCTCACGCAGTCGCCGCTCAAGCTCCTCCTCGCCGGCTCCGAAGCGGTCATGGTGTTCTTCGTGCTGTCCGGGATGGTGGTCGCACTGCCCGCGCTGCGGCCGGGCTTCTCCTGGGCGCGGTACTACCCCGCCCGCCTGATCCGGCTGTACGTGCCGGTGATCGCAGCCCTCGGTGCGGCCTCACTCCTCGTCCAGCTGATCCCGCGCGACGCGTCCACGATGCCCGAGAACTCGTGGATGCAGGACGCGCAGGCCACGAGCGTCTCCGCCGGAGACGTGCTGTCGCAGATGACGCTCTTGCGGTCGAACTATCCGATCGACAACGTGCTGTGGTCGCTGCGCTGGGAGCTGTTCTTCTCGCTGCTGCTGCCGCTCTACCTCTGGGCCGCGCTGCGGATCCGCCGCTTCGCGGTACCCGCCGCCGTGCTCGCGGTGATCCTCATGTTCGTGGGGCGCGCGACCGGGGAGTCCGCGCTCGCCTATCTGCCGGTGTTCCTGCTCGGAACCCTGATCGCGGTGCGGTTCGCGGATCTGCAGGCCTGGGCCGAGCGTCCGAGGGTGCGCCGCGTACTCCCCTGGCTCGCGGTCATCGCCTGCGCCCTGCTCATCGCGAGCTGGCTGGCGCGTCCGATCACCGCCGGGACGACGGCGGCCGACGTGCTGTGGGCCCTCGCGGGTGCCGGCGCGGGGCTGCTCGTCGTCCTCGCCCTGGTGTGGCCGGGGGCTCACCGGGTGCTCGACGCGCGCCCGATGCAGTGGCTGGGACGCGTGTCGTTCAGCCTCTACCTCGTGCACGCGCCGATCCTCGCGTCGCTCTGCTACCTGCTCGGCGCCGAGCAGTGGTGGCTCGCGTGCCTGGTCGGGATCCCGCTGAGCCTCGCGGTCGCCTGGGTGTTCCACGCGCTCGTCGAGCGGCAGGCGCAGGCCCTCGCCCGGCAGGCCGGCACGATCGGCGCCGCCCTCGAGGAGCGTGCGCACGTGCGCCGGATCCGCGCGGCCCGCCGCCTCGCCCTCGCCCGCACCCCCTAGCCCCCTCCCACTTTCCGAGTCGTCCCCGTCAGCGGACGCCATAGGCGCCGCTGACGGGGACGAGGCGAAGATGGAGGAGGGGGGATCAGGGGTGGAGGGGGGCGTCGCGGCGCTGGCGGCGGCGGCGGGAGAGCGCGCCGTAGATCGCGCGCAGCACGGCGCGGGAGCCGAAGCGCACCGCGATCCCGGCCGCGCCGAACGCGCACGCGATCAGCACGGCCCGCGGGTCGTGCAGGTCGACGGAGAAGACCCGGGACCCGAGCGGGGTGAGGATCACCAGGAGCATGCCGCCGATCATGGCTCCCACGAGGCCGATCTTCCACGGCCGGAACGGACGGGCCACGCTGATCAGCACGAAGAACGCCACGATAACGAGCGCGAGGAACGCCGTCGACGAGGTCAGCACGCGCTGCGCGTGCTCCGCGCCGAACACGGCGCGCGCCGTCAGGTACGCGCCGTAGGAGGCGAGCGCGGCGCCGATCCCTCCCGGCACGGCCGCGTCGAGCACCCGGCGCACGAAGCCGTCCTGGGCGCGGGCCGTGTTCGGGGCGAGGGCGAGGAAGAACGCGGGGATCCCGATCGTGAACCAGGCGATCAGCGTGACGTGCCGGGGCAGGAACGGGAACGGCACGGCGGTCACCGCGACCAGCAGCGCGAGCAGGATCGAGTACAGCGTCTTCGTGAGGAACAGGGTCGCGACCCGCTCGATGTTGCCGATCACCCGGCGCCCCTCCGCGACCACGTGCGGCAGCGTGGCGAAGGAGTTGTCCAGCAGCACGATGCGCGACACGGCGCGGGCGGCCGGAGAGCCGGATCCCATCGCCACGCCGACATCGGCGTCCTTGAGCGCGAGCACGTCGTTGACACCGTCGCCGGTCATCGCGACGACGCGCCCGTCCGCTTGCAGCGCGTGCACCATCGCCCGCTTCTGAGTCGGGGTGACCCGGCCGAACGCGGTGCGGTCCCGCACCTCGCCGCCGAACTGCGCCGACTCCGGATCCAGGGTGCGCGCATCGACCGCGTCGCGTCCGTTCGGGACGCCCGCCTCGGCAGCGATGGCACCCACCGCGACGGCATTGTCGCCGGAGATGACCTTGATGTCGACATCCTGCTCCGCGAAGTAGGCGATCGCACCGGGCGCCTCGGCGCGCAGACGCTGGTCCAGGACCACGAGCGCCGTCGCGACCAGACCGTCCGGGAGACCGTCACCTGGCACCTCCGGATCCGGCAGTGCGCTGCCGGAGCGAGCGAGGGCGAGCACGCGCAGGCCCTCGGACGCGAGCGCGTCGGAGCGGGCACGGGTGGGATCGCCGACGGCGAGCAGCACATCCGGGGCGCCGAGCACCCAGCTCTCCACGGCGCCCGTGGCGGCATCGGCCGTCTGCATCGCGGCCCACTTGCGCGCCGAGGAGAACGCGATCGAGGTCTGCGCGGCGAGCGCCGGCGCATCGCCGACGTGCTCGAGGATCGCCGCCATGCTGGCGTTGGGCTTGCCCTCGGCGCGCCCGATCGCGGCGAGGGCGGCCTCGATGCGGGCGTCGTCCACGCCGAGGCGCTCGACGGCGCCCACCCGCATGCCGTCCTCGGTCAGCGTCCCCGTCTTGTCGGTGCACACCACGTCGACGCGGGCGAGCTGCTCGATCGCCGGCAGGTCCTGCACGAGGCAGTTCCGGCGTCCGAGGCGGATGACGCCCACGGCCATCGCGACGCTCGTCATGAGCACGAGACCCTCCGGCACCATCGGCACGAGCGCGGCGACGAGTCCCTGCACGGCTTTGCGCCAGTCCTCCGCACGTCCCCAGATCTGGTTGACGATCGTGAGCACGCCGACCGGGATCAGCGCCCACGTGACGTACTTGAGGATCTGGTCGATCCCGGCGCGCAGCTGCGAGGACGGCTTGCGGAACTCGGAGGCCTCCTTGGCGAGGCGGGCGGCGTACGCGTGCTCGCCGACGGCCGTCGCACGGAAGCTCGCGGACCCCGCGGCGACGAAGCTGCCGGACTTGAGTTCGTATCCGGCGCCGGCCAGGATCGGCTCCGACTCGCCGGTGAGCAGCGACTCGTCCACCTCGAGGCCGGTCGCGTCCAGCACCTCGCCGTCCACCGGGATCTGATCGCCCGCCGCGACGAGCACGACATCGTCGAGCACGAGCTGCTCCACGTCGATCTCGGTGACGCCCTCGGCGCGCTCCACGCGGGCGGGGGCCTTGCTGAGCAGGGCGAGCCGATCCAGGGTGCGCTTCGCTCGCACCTCCTGCACCATGCCGACGACGCTGTTCACGATGATGAGCAGACCGAACAGACCGTCGATGAAGTAGCCGGTGCTCAGGATGAGCAGGAACATCACCAGGTAGATCCCGTTCACGCGGGTGAAGGCGTTCGCCCGGAAGATCTCCCCGAAACTGCGACTCGTGCGCGACTCTATGGCGTTGCTCTCGCCGCGCGACATCCTCTCGGCCACCTGCGCGGCGGTCAACGGAGCACGGGTCGCCTGGGTGGGGCTTCCAGGTGTCATGCGATCACCGTAACAGCGCGAGGTCCGCCCGGCCCGTGACCGTCCCGGGCGCCCCGTCAGGCGACGTGCAGCGCCGTCCTCCGGTTGCGCTCCTGGCGCAGGGCCGGCAGGTAACAGGCCGCGCCGAGGATGCTGAAAGCCCCGGCGACCACGGTCGCCATCGCGGCGGAGGTCGCGCCCGCGAACGCCGTGAGCACGAGCAGGCCGATGCTGTGCGCGCCTCCGGAGACCATCGAGTTGAGCGAGAGCACCGTCGCTCTGGTGGACCGATCCGCTTCTCGGTGCAGCAGCGCGGAGTGCATGGGCCCGGCTGCGCCGTGCGCGAGGTAGGTCAGCCCATAACCGATGAGCAGACCGACGACTCCCGAGGACAGCCCCATGACGACGACGAAAGCGCCGTTCAGGATCCGGCTCAGGATCGCCGTCCAGGTCACGCCGATCACGCCGCTCAGCCGGCTCCCGAGCAGGGATCCGACCGCGAAAAGGCCCCACGCGGCTGCCGACGCGGGGCCGAACACCGCGGCGGCCGCGGCCTCTCCGCCGAGCATGCCCTCCAGTTGGACGGGGGTCAGCGTCTCGAAGCCGATCATCGCGACGGACCAGAACACCTCGACGAGCAAGAGACCCGCGAGTGCCCGGGAGCTCGCCGCGCGGCGAAGGCCGTCCACGATCGTCCGCGGGGTCTGCCGCGCGGCGTGCGCCATGGCGGGGAGCGCGCGGGGCGGCGCCACTCCCTCCAGAGGGCTCTCCCGCACCAGCACGATGACGAGCACCGTGTATCCGAGGTAGAGGCCGATCGCCACCATCAGCGGCAGCACGAGCGCAGACAGCGCGGAGAGCGGATGCCACGCGACCAGGAGCCCGCCGAGCAGCGCTCCGCCGGCGATCGCCACGCCGAGCACCGTGCCGGCGCGTGCAAGGGGATGTGCGACCTCGGCCTGTGGATCGTGCTGGTGCACGGCGTCGACGAACCATGCCTCGAGCGAACCGGAGTCGAGCACGCGGAAGACGCCTTGCAGCAACAGCGACACCGCGAACAGCGCATAGGAATCGGCGAGCAGGAAGAGCACGCTCGCCGCAACCGCGAGCACTCCCGATGCAGCGAGCACGGGGCGGCGTCCGAGCGTGTCGGAGAGGGCTCCCGTCGGCAGCTCCAGCGCGAGCGCCACGAAGCCCTGGATCGCGAGGATCGAGCCGACCTCGGCGATCGACAGCCCGCGTTCGAGCGGCAGCAGCACGGTCACCCCGAGCGTCACTCCGACCGGGAGCCAGCGCAGCGCTGTGAGCACGAGCAGGCGCCGCTGCGCCGTGGCGATCGCGCTCACCGCCTCCGCCCCGCCCGCCGCGTCGGCGCTCATGGTTCCGCAGGCGGGTCGAGCTCGATCGGGGTGACCTGCACGGCCACATGCACGCGCCGTGCGGCCGGATCCCCCTCGCCGAGACGCCGGTACTTCTCGGCCAGCTCGTCGAGCTCATCGTGGAAGGCAGCGAGCTGATCCGGCGTGACGGTGATCAGCGCGTCATCGAGCCCGAGCCGGTCGACCCACGCGGCGGGCCAGGTGGCCTCGACGTCGAGCCAGCGCTCGGCCCTGGCAGCGAACTGCCGCACGTAGTCGCGACGCAGCCAGCCCAGCGCGGTCTGCGCGTCCTCGTCGTCCGCGAAGGCCGAGTTGCTCCAGGAGTGGTAGTCGGTGCTCGCGCGCCAGATCCGCCGCTTGCCCGCGCCCTCCCCCGTGTCGGCGACCAGATCTACGTCCTCCAGGGCGCGCAGGTGATAGCTCGTCGCCCCCGTGTTCGTGCTCAGCGCCGCGGCCAGCTGGGTCGCGGTCGCCGGTCCGTGCATGCGCAGTTCGCCGAGGAGGCGCGAGCGCAACGGGTGGGCGAGCACGCGCACCGCGCGCTCGTCGAGGCGCATGCCGACCGGTCGTTCTGGGGTGTCCATGACCCCATTCTGACGTGCACAGGTTCTCTGCACAAGTTCTTTGCACAGATTCTCTGCACATTCGGCGATGTGCGACCGCGGTCAGCGACGCCCCGTCTTCGCCGCGAGCGCGCGCGGTCCGAGCTCGTGCAGCACGCCGTCATGCAGGTCGAAGACCCGATCCGCGCGCGTGAGCATGGCCGCATCGTGCGTAGCCACGACCGCCGCGGTGCCACGCTCGTGCACGAGACCCGCGATGAGGTCCATGATCTGCGCGCCGGTCTCGCTGTCCAGCTGCGCCGTCGGCTCATCCGCGATCAGCACCGCGGGATCCATGACCAGCGCACGGGCGATGCCGACGCGCTGCTGCTGCCCTCCGGAGAGCTCGCTCGGGCGCTGCCGGGCGTGGTCGGCGAGCCCCACCGCCTCGAGCGCGCGGGTCACGCGCTGCTCGCGCTCCGCCACCGCGGTGCGACGGATCCGCAGTGGGACCTCCACGTTCTCGGCGGCAGAGAGCACAGGCAGCAGTCCCGCCGTCTGGAAGATCGAAGCGATCCGCTCCCCCAGCAGGTGGCTCGCATCGCCGGCGCTGATGTCGTGCTCGTCCAGCAGCACCCGCCCGCGTGTCGGCCGGTCGAGACCGCCGAGCATCGTCAGCAGCGTGGTCTTGCCGGAACCCGAGCGCCCGGTGATCACGACCAGCTCCCCCGCCGAGACGGCCAGGTCGACCTCGCGCACCGCGGTGACATCACCACCGGGCGCCGCGAACACGCGGGTGAGCCCTTCTGCCCGAAGAACCTCGGTCATGGTCGTTCCTCCCCCGGTGACGGCGCATCGACCGGCTCCGGCTCCTCCGCGGTGGCCGGGGCCGCCGCGCTCGGCGCGACCCGCACATGGTCTGCCTCGAGCGACAGACGCACCCGGTCACGCAGGTCGAGCGCGCTCACGAACTCGCCGGGCAGCTGCATGCGGCCGGCCCGGTCGAGCACCGCGAACTCCTGCGCGATGCGCACCTCGCGCCCCTCGTCGTCGGTGTGCGTGCTGCGCAGGGTCTCCGTCGACGTGCGGCCGTCGCGGATCCGCACCGTACGGTCGACGTGCTCGGACACCGCAGCGTCGTGCGTCACGATGAGGGTCGTGACGCCGTGCTCGGTGTTGACCGCCTGCATCGCCGCGAGGACATCCGCGCTGGTGCGCTCGTCCAGCTCTCCGGTCGGCTCGTCGGCGAGCAGGACGCGCGGTTCGTTCGCGAGTGCCACCGCGATCGCCACGCGCTGCCTCTGGCCGCCGCTCAACTGGGCGGGCCGTTGCTCGGCGACGTCGGCGACATCGAGCAGCTCGAGCAGCGCCTGCGCTCGGCTCGCGCGCTCGGCCTTCGGCACCACGCGGGCGACCCCGTGCGCCAGGGCGATGTTCTCCCGTGCGGTCAGGTAGGGCAGCAGATTGCGCCCGGACTGCTGCCAGACGAAGCCGACGCTGCGCCGGCGGTAGCGCAACCGTTCGGCGCCGCGCATCGTCACCAGGTCGCGCCCGGCGACACGGGCGCTCCCGGCTGTCGGCCCGTCGAGTCCGGCGAGGATCCCGAGCAACGTCGACTTCCCGGATCCGGAGGCACCGACGAGCGCGACCATCTCCCCCGCCTTCACCCGCAGGTCCAGACCCTGTAGCGCCTGCACCTCGACGCCTTTGGCGGTGAAGATCCGCACCAGACCCTCGCATTCGATGTCGACATCCGTCATCGTCCGATCCCTCCTGCTGCGGTCATGATCCCCAGCCCCTCGTCGCCGTGGCCATCCTTCACCTCGAGCCTCACCCGTCACCCCTCATCATCCGCGACCCGGATCGCCTCGGCGCTGCGCAGCCGCATCGCTGCAGCGGTCGCCAGCAGGACCGCCACCGCGGTAACCGCGGCGAAGCCCAGCACCACCACGGCGAGCCAACCTGGCGGCATGCTCAGCGCCGGCGCCGTCTCGCCGCCCGTGAATCCGCGCAGATCCAGCGCGCCGATCACGAGCCACGACATCGCGAGGCCGGCGACGACCCCCACGGGTAGCGCCACCACGAGAGCCGGTCCCACCTCCCAAGCCACGAGCGGGAGTTCCCTGCGCCGCGGATAGCCAACCGCACGCAACAGCGCAAGCAGCCGGCCGCGCGCCGCGGATCCGAGCATGAGCGTCTGCAGGACGGCGACCGCGAGCAGGACGGCGACGATCGCGGCCGCCACCATGAGTGCGACGCGCAGGGCGGACGACGCCGGATCCGAGGCCGTCTGCGCGATGAGCTGATCGGTGGTGGTCACCGTCGCGCTCGCACCCAGCCGCACGGCCAGTTCCTTCGAGACCGTGCGCGGATCGTGCCCCTGAGACACCGCGGCGAAAAGCTGCGTGATCAGCGGCGAGGTGACGCCGATGCGGTCGATGTTCGCGCGGTCGATGATCACCCACTTCTCCGTGTTGCCGAACGGCGTCCGCTGCGCGGTGTGCGCGACGACCCGCACGGCGTGGCCGTTCACCGTGAGCCCGTCGCCGAACCGCGTGAGCAGCTGCTCCGAAGCGACGACGGGGATGCTTCCGCCCGACGTCACCGAGAGCGAGGCGGGCAGCGGCAGGGCGCCGTCGAATCCCTCCTGCACACGTGCGAAGGCGTCCCGGTCGACCGCGTAGATGCGCACGCGGTCGGCGACACCCGCGGACGCGCCCCGGCCGATCTCGTCCGCGTCCAGCGTCGCGACCGCCAGGACGCCGGGGATCTTCCTGGCAGCGGCGATCTGCGCGTCCTCGAAGTACGGCGCCGACGCCGCGATGTCGGCGCCGTTGGCGTCCCGCACGGTGTGGCCGATCCCGTCCGAGACGGTCGCCGCGAACGAGACCGAGAACACCGCCACTGCGAGGCCGATCACCGCGGCGAGCGCGGGGGCCGTGCGCAGGGCCGCGTCGCGCAGCGCCCGGGCGGGTCCGAGCAGCGCGATCAGTCCGGTGCGGCGGCGCGCGGAGCGCAGCAGCGCTTCCAGCAGCAGCGGGAGCAGTCTCAGCACCGCCACCGTGCCGACCGAGCCGATCAGAACCGGCATCGCGAGCAGCACCGGATCCACGCGGAGCGCCTCACCGCGGCTCTGCAGGACCACGGCGGCAGCGACCGCGAGCATCACGACCACGGCTTCGCCCAGGAGGCGCGGCCACGGGCGCTGCCGCTGCACGGCCCCGTCGCGGCGCTCCGCCCGGCGCAGATCGACGACGACCGTGAACGGGACCACGCAGGTCGGGACGAGCACGAGCACCGCCGTGACGAGCATCGTCAGTGCATCCGGTCCACCCGGCGACAGCGCTGCGCCCGCCGCGATCCCGATCGCCGCACCGAGGATCCCGAGCAGCRGCGCCTCGCCACCGAGCACGATGCACAGCTGCACGAGCGAAGCGCCCCTGGCCCGCGCGAGCGCCGCGGCCCTCCCTCGGCGCTGAGCCAGTTGCCGTCCGGCCAGCGCCAGCACCACGGCGGCCACCGCGAGCGGACCCACGGCGGCGACCGAGACGATCGCGACGAGCGCGCTGCCGCGGGTGACGCCGCGATCAAGGGCGTCGGCGACGGTCGAGGAGAATTGCAGATCGTCGTGGAAACCGCCTCCGGAACCCACCTGCACGGGGTTCGCCATGAAGAGTCGCAACTGGGTGCTCACCGTCCCCGCGTCACCGGCGGAGACCCGGCTCACATCGAGCGGGAACCACGCGAACGTCGAGGTCTGCGTGAGCAGGTCGCCCAGGACGCCCGCCTCGTCCGGGGCCATGAAGCCCACGGTCTGAAGGACGATGTCGCCCATCGGCGTGTACTGGACGGTCGGCACGCGGGAGCCGACCAGCATCTCCCAATCGAGGTCATCGGCGCCGTTCGGGGCGACCAGGCCGGTGAGCGTCACCGACAGCCCCTGCCGGTAGCGCGCTTCTCCGACCTTCCAGTCCAGGTCGGCGGCCGCCTTGTCGGTCAGCACGATCTCGACGCCCTGGGAGGGGTCGGTGATCCGCGGGTACGTGCCCTCCACGAGGCGACTGCGCTGTTCGAGCCCCGGATCCATCACGAGTCGCACGAGATTGCGCGGCGTCTTCCGGTCGCCCTGCAGCTCCGTCCCGCCGAAGTCCCCGACGGCCCGCGGCACGCCCAGAGCGCTGCGCAACGGCTCGGGCTGGCGATCCCGCTGCGCCTGCAGCGCCCCGAGAGGCTCCGACCACACATCCTTCTTGCCTGGGCCCCCGCGCTGCATGCCCGCGATCCAGGGCTGTGCCGCGGTGAGCGGTCGGCCGATGTCGGGGATGTCGCGGATCTGATGCTGCACCGTGGCGGTGCGCGCCTGGTCGATGAGCGGCGGCACGAGTGCGCCCACAAGCGTCAGCGCGGCGATCGCGAGCACGAGGAAGGCGGACAGCAGGGGCGTCGTGAGCGCCATGCGCAGCACGACGCGGGGCGTCCCCGGACGACGCGTCATGATCCGCTCCCCCACATGACGGGCAGGACCACGGCCACCACGGCGAGTCCCGCGGCCGCGCCGCCGAGGAGGCCGAAGATCGCGATCCCTGTCACCTCGCCGAAGCGGGCGGATCGCTGCCGTCCGGAACTGAGCCCGAGCGCGCGCAACGCGGTGCGCTCCTCGCTCCGGCGGGAGCGATCCGCGGCGACGGCGGCGAGGAAGCCGAGCAGGCCCAGAAGCGCCGCGGCCGCGGATCCGACGGTCAGCAGGATCGTGGCCGTCCCGGTGATCGGGGCGGTGCTCACGGCCCTGGGGGTGAGGATCCGCACCGGAGTGCTCGCCCTGGTGCGGACCTCCGCCGCGACAGCCGAGGCGTCGGGGGTCGCGAGCCACAGCTCGTTCGCCGGCAGCCCCTCCGCCCTCGCGGTGGCGGCCTTGCGGTCCGCGAGGATCCCGAGGCCGGATCCGATGCCGGCGATCGTCGGCAGGATCGCGACCACCTGCGCCTGCAGCCGGGTGCCCTCGGGGCGCAGCGTGATCGAGAAGGACGTACCCGCCCTGGCGCCGAGTCGCTGCGCGAGCGCCGCGGTGATCGCCACGGGAAGAGCGGACCCGGAGTCCGCGGTGATGGCCGACCTATCCGAGTCGGGGATCCCCGCAGCAGAGGGATCGGCGGCGAGGAACGCCACCGTGTCCGCCCCGACATCCGCGTCCCGGCTCAGAACCTCCGCGGCGCGTGTGACCGCCGGCAGCGCCGCGGCCTCCGTCGCGGTGAGCGGCACCGCACCCTGCGCAGCGACCGACACCCGCACATCGAGCCCGAGCGCGGAGCGGACCTCGCCGCGGTCCACCGCTGCGGCGAGCGGCGCCGCGCCGAGCGCCATGGTCGCGGATCCGGCGGCCAGCGACAGACACAGGATCGCCACGGCCACGCTTCCGGCGCGACGCGCGATCTGGCGCAGGGGCAGCACAGGCATGATCCCTCGCCCGCGGCGCGCCGCGCGTTCGGTCGCCGCCGCCACGAGCACGGCGAGCACCGGCACGAGCAACCGCGAGCACCGGCACGAGCAACC
>NZ_JBFTMT010000018.1:0-79060 GCF_056397105.1 Microbacterium sp. 05N427 | reverse complement strand
GACCCGGTCAATGCCGGTCATCTGAAAGGCGACGCGAACCACATGGAGATCGTCGGCGATCTGCCGCGACAGTTGCCGCAGGGAGCGACAGCACGGATGAGCGTGGACTTCCAGATGCCGCTGAACGCCCCACCAGGAACCGGGTTGTGGATGAGCCACTTCTCCTTCGGCAACAAGACCCCCGAGAACGGCCTGTCCTCAACCAACACGCTCTCGGTCTTGGCTGACGCAGCCCCCGTCCCGACGCCGACACCAACGTCGGCCCCTTCCCCGACGTTCTCTCCGCTGCCTGGGTCGGCTGGAACGCCCCCGCCCGTGTCCTCGGCGCCGCCTTCCCCGGTGCGTCCGTCGCCGATGGCGACGCCTGCTCCCGTTTCGACCGGTGTCTCGGTTCCTGCCAGTGGTCCCACCGCGGCTCCGCGGACAACCTCGGCCGAGCATGCTCGGGGGATATCGGGGGCGTTGTCGGATACGGGGTCGGCGTTCCCGCTCAGCCCCCTGATCACCGGAGGGGTCCTGCTAGTGGCGGGTGTGCTGATGCTGGTGTCTCGGCGCCGCCCCAGCCCTCAGTAACCGGGCTGCAGTCCCCTGGGTGTTGCGAGTGCGCGACCCGGGGGCTGATTGAGTCTTTTCGTTTCGTTGTGTGGTTCGTGCATGTGCTGCCGGTTCGGGTGGCGGTGAGGTGGTTGTGGTGCGTCGACAGGTTTCGGTGCTGGTTGCCGGCTTTGTGGTGTTGGTGGGCTTGGTGGTCGGTCCGGTGGTGGGAGCGCGGGCGTCAGGGTTGTCGGCATCGTCGCGGCCGGATTGTGCCTCGGCGCCGGCGCAGCACGTGTCGGCGATGTTTCTGCGTCCAGATGCCTCGGACGCGCCATTGCAAGATGACCGGTCGTGGTGGGGTGACCCGAACTCGAGCACGGGCAGCAAGGGAACGGAATGGGCCGAGACCATTTCGCAGTTGAAGGCCCTGTGCGCGGACCAGATCGTACTGCAGTGGACAGCAAACACGTGGGCGGGCACTGACCCGTACTTTCACGTGACGTACGACTCGCCAGCCAACTGTGTGGTGGGTGATGGGGTGGTTCCGGCGGGGGCGACGGGTGGGCCGGGCCGGTTTGTGCGTCCGGTGTTCCCGTCTACGACCCCGGCATGGGAACAGTCCCGCCTCGCGGTGGCGGATCAGTCCGGGACATGTGGTCGCGCAGCGGCCGCGGCGCGTTCGGATCAGGTGGGAGGTTTGTTGGCCGCAGCGAAGAATGCGGGAGTTCGGGTGTGGTTGGGGTTACAAATCGACGAGGTCCCATGGTTCGGAAATGGGCGGGACACACAAGGGTGGATGGACGCCCAGACCCAGTTGTCGAAAGAGATCTTTGACCAGTTATGGGCCAAGTACGGGGCCACTTACAAGGCTCAGATCGCAGGCGTGTATTTGCCGTTCGAAGCGAACACGACCGACTACCGGGCCACAGATACCCCCAGCGATCCGGTAGCGCATGCACAGTTCACCCGGTTCCAGCTACTCAACGGGTATATGGATACAGTGTCAAAGTATGTGACGGGAAAGGTGCCCGGGTTGGGGGTGATGGCCTCCCCGTATCATGTGGCC
This sequence comes from Microbacterium sp. 05N427, assembly GCF_056397105.1. Lineage (NCBI taxonomy): Bacteria > Bacillati > Actinomycetota > Actinomycetes > Micrococcales > Microbacteriaceae > Microbacterium > Microbacterium sp. 05N427. The sequence goes on along the minus strand of NZ_JBFTMT010000018.1, from coordinate 77,457 downwards.
AGTATCGGTGCGGACCCGGCCAGCAGTGACCAGGTAACGGCACGGGGGACGTATTCGGCGGTGGTGAAGAACCTGGTCACCGGGTCGAGCGTGTCGGTGTGGGCGCCACAGGACGCTGTCGGCGCCCAGTACGAAACCACAGATGATGTGGCAGCGTGGATGGTCGCTGCGCGGGCAGGGTTGGATGGCGCGGGCACGACCACAAAGTTGTGGGGCACGGTGGAGCTGTACAGCCGGCAAGGTGTGGCGAACATGCCAGTCCAGCAGGTGGTGTTGAACATGGCGGCGATGAACAAACCCGTCGGTGGGGCCTCAGCGCACCTGGATGGCTGGGCCGGGTTCTCCGGCAACGCGATGATCACCTCAACGTGGTGGTGGAACTGGCGAGCAAATCAAGCCACCACGGCCGCGTACGCCACCTACCTGCGCTACGGGTGGGCGCCGACACAGAAAGTACCCGCGATCGGGGCGGACAGCTACCCAGGGAACAACCAGGTGACCGCGGCCCTGCTGGGATCGTCGTTCGATGTGTCGGTGCAATGGCCGATGCTCGCGGCCAGCAAACCACAAGACAGTAACGGGACCGGGGTTGTCATCCCGGTGGCCGGATACCAGGTATTCCGGGACGGCGCCCCGATCGGGCAGGTGCCGCAACCGTTGCAACGTGACTGGGCGGCTACCAATCAGGACCAGTACGGGTTCCAGCTGCCGGACACGGGAACCAACGGGGTCCTGGCATTCACCGACCCCAGCATGCAGACCGGGCGCACCTACACGTACCAGGTCGCTGCATTCGACGCATACGGGAACCCGGGACCCAAATCCCCCGGCACCACCGTGACAGTTCCGTTGACCGCGGCCGACGCAGTCAGCACGGCGGGCACCGCGACCACGGACAGCGCGCTCGGGGAACGAATCTCCGCAGGCGCCCCCTACACCGTCGTCGCCGCCGGCGCCGACCCAGCATCCGTATGGTCGTCCGGGGTGCCTGCGACCGCACCCTGGGCAGACGGGCAAGTGCGCCCCAAGCTCGCCGACGGCATCACCGGGGAAGCCAACTATGCCGACCCTGCCTAGGCCGGGATCAACTTCCCCACCGGCACCACAAGCAAAGACGTGACTCTGCAACTGGGCGGGAACACCGTGATCCGTCAGGTGCGCAGCAACTGGCTGAACCAGACAGTGATGGGCATCGTCCCACCGCAGTCAGTCGCCGTGCAGACCGCCTCCAGCCGGAACGCGGACGGCAGCTGGGCGTGGGGGGGCGTTCGCCGGGACCAACACCGATCCAGGCACCGGCACCAACGGAGCCGGGCAAGCCGTCCCACCAGCTAGCTTCGCGAACCCCGGAACCGGGTGGTTCGACGCGACTTTGAACGCCGGGCAGACCCAGACTGTGCAGGCAGTGCGCCTGCACATCACCGCCACCACCGGTACCAATTGGGCGTTCCTGTCCGAAGTGCAGCTTGTCAACGACGCCGGGCAACCGATCAACCCCTGCGCTTCCCCCACCGCGAGCACCACGACCCCAGACAACGTCCCCATGACAGGGACTGCCGCGTGCGTGCTGATCAGCGACACCGACACCGCCGCGTTCTCCAGCACCTACACCGCCCAAGCTGGCGAGAAACTTACTGCACAATCCGCGCCTTCCGTAAACACCGGCGCCGGAACCGCTAACCCCGATCCGGCCACCGCGACCGGCTGGTGCGCCACCACCAACTGCCCCGCCGCCGCCTCTGCCGGATTCGACATCGTCACCGACCTCGGCCAAAACCAACCCATCGGAGCACTCACTTCCGACTGGTACACCCTCCCCAGCTGGGGCATCGGACTACCCGCCCAAATCAGCTACTCCTACCAAACCGACCCCGGCACAAACCCCAACCTCACCACCGGATGGACACCCGCCCCCGCCGCGGCCACCAGCAGCAACGGCAACCTCGTCAGCTACCGCAGCACCATCGCCGCCGCCACAGACACAACCACTGGCAAGATCACCCCCGTCACCGCCCGTTGGGTCAAGACCCACATCACCACCACCGCCGGCGCCCAATCCTGGATCATGGCCGCATCCCTCGCCGCATACACCCCGCCCGCCGAAGACCTCACTGCCAACCGCACCCCAACCCTCTACCCCACCGGCAACACCACCAACCCCAATCACAATCCGAACGACCCCACCACCGGCAACCCCACCAGCACCGACCCCACTGCGAACGCCCTCCAACTACCTAAAGACACCGTCACCGGGCATGCGGCGCCAGCAGACTGCTCCGCCAGCAACACCACGGGATGCGCCGCTCACAGCAGCTACGGGACGAAAGCACTCACCGCCACCGACCCCACCACCGGGCTCCCCGTCGCCGCGAACTGGACCGAGCCCTGGAAACCCGACGCGAACGTCCTCCACCTCGCCGGCTCCCCCGGATGGGACATCACCGTCCCCCTCAGCGACCCCATCACAGGGTCCGCCCCCTACGCCACCACCATCAACGCCACTACCCTCACCTTCAGCCAATCAACCAAAGAAGGCGCCACGCTCCCAACCAGCATCGATGCGTTCTACTCCACCACCTGGAACGCCGACTGGACTCTCCCCGACGATGCCAACACAACGTGGACCTGGACCGGCCACACCGCGGTCAAACCAACACTCCCCCCGTACCTACCCAACAACACCATCCTCACCACCACCTACACCATCCCCACCTTCACCGGCACCAAACCCTCCGGCATCACCTCCACCCTCGCCAAACTCCGCCTCCACATCAACACCGGACCCACCAACATCATCGAAACCACCCACCTCCACACCACCACCTGGCGCGACGGCACCCGCACCAAATGACCACCAGACACAGATCATCGTGCGTGGGTTCCTCGGCAGCCCAGTCGCGTAAGGTCGGCCAGAGCTGTACTACGCACGACAACGAGAGCGAGTATCGACGACCTACCCGCAGCGGTTGCACGGCTGTCAACTTGAGCTGAATTGGAGGGATTTTCGACGGCTGAATACCGAGGACCGCGGCGGGTGCTACTTGCCTGCGGTGGAGTCGTTCGGGGGCCACATGGTCACGGCGCTGCGGGTGCGGTTTGAGTTGCCGGCAAGGCGCCTGACGGGAAGTAGCTGGCCACGACGATCGGGCCTTGCTCATAGCGGGAGGCGACCAGCTGGAACGAGAGCGCTCGGAGCCGAGCTGAAGAAGACCCTGCGCTGCAAGCTGATCATCTGACGGTTGCCACGCCATGCCATGCCACAGAAGGGCCGCTCCACCCCATCGGCTGTGAAGCACCGGTCGAGTCAGCTCACACGCCACGGTATTCCCGATATCACCCGAAGGTACGCCCGAATTCACCCCTTGTGGTATCCCTGCGAGCAATAGCTTGAGAAGCACGTGCTCAATGTCGAAGGGGACTCATGCGGCTTCTCCGTGCCATCAGCCTGTTCGCGTTCGTTCTGATCACCACCGCGTGCGCGAGCGATCCAGTCGACGCGACGCGACGCGAGCCCTCGCGGTCGCCGGCTGCATTGGAAGCCTCGGCAAGCGCGTCAGCGCCACCTGCTGCGATTCTGCCCACGGCCGATCCGACTGTACGAGTTGAGGAGGAGGCTAGGCAGCAATGCGACGCTCAGGGTATCGCCCAATATCCAGATGGATTCGTAGCAGCTCGCACACCAGGCGGAACGATCGCCCACTGGGATGGCGATCGCTACCGGTTCGGCTACCCCGCCACCGTGACTATTCCGGGCCTCACCCCTGATGCACCCCCGATACAGAAGCTGATAAGCGTGACTTGCACCCTGATCTTCGAGGACGGGCACGTGCTCGTTTCCAGCTGGAACGCCACCTGACCAATATCAGCTCGGGAAGCAACACCAAAGACGCTGACCGATGCTCGCGCAGCCATGAGGGCGAAGCAAGATGAATAGCCCTGAATTCTCGCGACTTTGACGTCGCCATTTCGGTCGGTTAGGCCTGCGTCGTTCCGCCCACCAGCGTGGCCTGGACGGGGCGCGTGTAACGCTTCGGCAAGTATCGGCGAATACCTATTGTGAGTACCGATTCTGAAGGCGGCGACGTGGATGTGCRCCGGATCGGCGTCGACTCGAAGGTGTTCGAGTTGTTCTACCGCTCGCATGTGCGAGTGGTAGAACGTTTCGTCGCGCGGCGCGTGGCGGATCCGCACACGGTTGCGGATTTGACGGCGGAGACGTTCCTGGCGTCGGTCGAGTCCGCGCACCGCTTCGACCCGGCCAAGGGCGAACCTCGAGCGTGGTTGCTGGGTATCGCCTACCGGGTCGTGGCTGGTGAGCAACGTCGAGCGGCCCGCGCGTGGCATGCCCACACCCGCGACGCCGGACAACGTTGCCTGTCCGAGGATTCGATCGCCGCCCTGGACGAGCGGCTTGACGCCGAACAAGCGGCCCGTGCTGTGCGGGAGGCCCTCGCCGGTGTCCCAGATGGGGACCGTGCTCTCCTGGAGCTGCGCTGGGTCGACGGAATGACCGTTGCCGAGATCGCAACCGCACTGAGGTTGAAGCAAGGGACTGTGCGAGTGCGTCTGCACCGGGCCAGGCACCGGTTGCAAAAAGTGCTCGTCCGCACGCTGCCTCCGGTGGTCGATATGACTGTCGCATCGGTTTCGGCTGCTCACAAGCATTCACAACCGAAGGGAATGATCAATGTCGAATCAGCTTGACGCGTTCGAGACCGAACTGCTGGAGGAGCTCAAAGCCCATGTAGCGAAGCGGCCGACCCGGCTGCGTAACCGCCGCTTCGCGATGGTGGGCATAGCCGCGGTCGTCGGCTGCGGTGCGGTGGTGGGCACTGTCGCGGTGTCTACGCTGTCCCCGTCGGCCGCGTACGCCGTCACCGAAGACAGCTCCGGAGATGTGACGGTCACCGTGCATAGCCTGTCAGACTCGACAGGCCTCCAGGCCGAACTGGCGAAGCACGGCATCCACGCCACCGTGAACTACAACGCCGCCGCCACAGCGATCGATCCAATGGCGGTGGACGGAACCGCAGTCACCCCGCTGCAGGCACCGGCAAGCCCGCCCGCTTCGGGCGCCAACACTGTGACGGCGACCAGCTCCACCCCAGGCTTCGACCAGACGTCGTTTGAGAAAAACTGCGGCATCAGCATGGGCGACCTGGGCACCAAGCCCATGCCGGCTGTGACCGCTGACGCCGATCAGGCTGTCATCAGCATCCCACATGGCAGTGTCCCGATCGGGCGTGACCTGCAGATCAGCACCGCCGGCGGCAACAAGGAATTCTCCGGGATAACCGTCGGCTGGAACGGACTGGACGGCACCACATGCGGTATCGGCACTGCAAGCGCGGGCACAACACCCGACGGCAAGTAGAGCGCAACCCCGGCCTTGTGGACCCGAGCTGATCCGGTGCCACAAGGCCGGGGCGACGCCATGGGCTATGGGACTTCGTCCTTAGGGTGACTGGCTGGCGAGGACGACTTACTCCACCGGGCTGTTGCCGCCGAGTCCTTATGCGGTCGTGGCGGCGCCAGCGCGTGCATCTGTCAAGGTCGCCCAGAAACGCGCTCACGCTCACGAACCAGCGACGGTGCACGAACCGGTCAAGCACGTCGCCCCCCTGCCGAGCGAACGGTTCATTCCCTGCGCCCACGTCAACTGCCTCGAATCGTTGCCGCGCATCCATCGTGCACTCGCCACGGGGAGCGCGCTGGACAACACGATCCTGTCGCCTACCGTCGCCGGAACCGCGGCTGCTGGAACCCTTCGCGTCCGTGAGCTGTTTCGATACGCAGCGTCCCACCCCTCCAATAGCGTGAAGGGCCTCAAACCGAATGCCCCCAGCCAAGAGATCCACGCTCCCCCGGCGCGCTCCTCAGACGTGTCCCTGCTCCTGGTCGACGGGCGCAGCACGGACAGCCACCATGGCGGCACACCCATCAGCCAGCGCCGATCGTCGCGCCCTCAACCCTGAATGCGCCACACTGGACTACGCCCGGCCATCATCAACCAGCCGAGATAGCGGCCAGGCCGCACTCACCGCGCCGGCGGCCTCTTCGGGTGAGGAACGGGTGAGATCAGAAAGCTTCCAAGCCTAGGAACTTGGAACCGGCCAAGATTGAAACCGGCCAGGCGCTGACATTTTTCGTGGGCTGAGCCACCTATCCAGGGTCGGCGCCTGGCCACACCGCACATTCAGCAATTCCGTCTTTCAGATACATCCGCGTTCTTGCATGCGGCGATCATCGGCGCATCTGCTGCGCTCGGAGCGGGCACCGTTGGCAACGCAACGAAGACCGCGTGTAGTCCGCGCAGCGCGACCTCGCACTCGGCAACCAGGCGTGCAACCACGCCTCATGATCACCGCTCGCTGAACTCGCCGGTGTCTCGAAGCCGTCGGAACGCCTTCTCAAATGCCATCAGTCGTTCCTCCAAGAACCAATCGAGGTTGCGACAGCTAGAGGACTCCCACAGCCGAACCACCACGGCGACATTCCACTCATAGTTCATCTCTGAATCGCCGGCGGGCTCTCCTGAACTGGTCATGTCCCTCACCGCGCAGATGTCGTAAGCCCGCGCGGTTGGCCTCTCTCCTGCTTGCAGGCCAAGCGCCCGAAGGCGCAAACGAGCATCAGCAGGCTTGCGAACACCAAGCACGATCGCGAGCTCAGGAAGCCCGATCCAGCCTGACGAGGGCGTGGGCACGATTTCGGTCATGCTGCGACGGTACGGAATATTGCAGACATTGGCGCCCGCCCGGTGGCGAGCGTCACAGGCTCAAGGATTCGATGTACCGCGCGTCCTCTCCGGACTTGTGGTCATCAACCGCCCCCAAGCGGCGGCGAGAAGGCGACTCGAGTCTTTCCGAGAGAAGCGGCATCGAAAGCTCACACGGTAGAGTGCGCCTGTCCGTGCCAGATAGTGTCGTTCCTCAAACACCGCCAGTCGTAACGGCGCGTCGAAGCTCAGCACCCGAGCGCACATGGACAACGCCAACCGTGTGGAGCTCTTCCGGCAGCGTGTCGACATCTTCCTTCCTGACAACGCACACCGATCCTCCGATCGGCATGATCACCCATTCGCCCTCGACCGCAGCCTGGACGACTACGTCCCAAGCAAGCTCACCGTCGATGTGGTTGAACATCAAGCCGTTCAGAGGCACGTCGCCCGCGCCGTGCACGGCCGCTGAGCCATCCGCGGTAATGTTCTGGCCGCGCGCGTCGAGCAACGGCGCAATGATGCACTGCCCGACCGATTCGCTGCGGTCCGGATGCTCGTCCAAGAAGTCCTGGAGATAGACGTCGAAGCTCACGCTGTCATTCTGGACCAATGGCGCACCGGAGTTTCGCACATCCGGCTCGAGACTCGTCCCGCCCGGGCTTCGAAGGCGCCTGTCCTTATCGCGCCTCGGGCAAGACCAAGTCGGCTGCGGAGCAGCCCGCGACGCTGGGGCATCTTTCACGCGGCCGCGGCCTTGGGCACATTCAACCGCGGTTGAAGGTGCCGTAGAGACTAACAACGCGTTCCTCGCCGTCGAGCGAGCAGTTCGCGATTATCTGGAGCGAGCAGACATTCCATGGCGCCACTCCCCCATTCAGGAGCTTCGCCGGAGCAACCTTCCCAACGGCACTAAGCACTCAGTTGACGATTTGAGCAGGCTACGCAACGCCGCAGCTCATGGCGTCGGCGATATCACGCTCGAGTCGGCGGAAGAGTACATCGACTCAGCCCAGCGTGTCGCCGACGCGATCGAGCGAGGCGACTACGACGTCAGGTAACCGCGGACGCCAGAGGACTCTGCTCGGTCACAAGCCAACCAGGCGTCCGCAGATCGATCGCAGAGCCTGGTCAACTTCCCCGTTTCGGTTCCAGGAGCCACCTCTGGCGGACCTAGCCGAGATCGACGCGGTCACCCGAACGCAAGAGAGTGGGCTCATAACCCAACGACCGAGGGTTCGACCCGGCCCGGTGTGCTTGATCATGACCGGACCAGCGAACCAGTGTCCGAAGCAAGAAGCCTCAGCGTTCATCGGAGATCGGATTGGGCCCGCGAGAGAGTCCAGCTCCCCGCGTCGGGATCCAGCTCACGCAACGCGCCGGGGCGGGTCACGTCGTCCGGTGCGGCGCGAGCATCCTTCGCTGGAACAAGATCACGGCGTCGGTGAAGAGCCCCTGAGCGATCAGCAGCCCTTGATGCGTTTGCGTCAGGGATGCGGTGACACGTACCGGGATGGCTCCATTGCGCGACTTACCGAGCTCCTCGAGGTGAGAGTGACGGATGGATCTGCTCGCACTGGATGCGATAAGCCACTGAGCACCTTCCATACGGACGCCGTGTACTCCCCTGGGACGTCGCCTGCCTGGCCGACACGTCGCAGAATCTTCTCCGTTCCTGGAGCGCCGCCGCTCACTGTGCCCCAGCTGATCTGTTGTTCGTCGCTGCAGCGGCGGATCTCAGCGACGAGCTGTTCGTGCTTGCGCGCCTCATCTTGATCTGCTGCCCGCATCGCGTCCTCCGCAGCCGGGTGTGGAGCACTATCTCGGCCCTCTGGGCGGCGTATAGCCTCACATCCTGGGCTTCCTCAGAGAACGGTGCCATCAGCGTTCGGTGCACCCGATCCCTGTGATCGTCTGGGGATAACACCCATTTGCCATCCCGGCTCCCTCGACCACGGAACGGATCAGCGGGTAGTGCGCATGAAGCGGCACCTCAAGCTTGTCGTCGACGACGAGCATCGCGAGCAGCGCCCTGGCGTTGTCGGCGGCGAGGTTGAGATACGAGCGGAGCAAGTGGCTGGTCCTCAGCCATCCGGTTGCGGCATCGTCAGCCGCAAGCTGCGAACGGGCGTCGGGGACTTGTGCTCCAACCGGCAGTAGAGGTCGTAGAAGTGCTTGAGGAGCGCCAGCCGCCAGCGGATAGCCTCAGCCTCCGCGAGCTCAGCTGGCTCTTCAGCTGGGAACGAGTTCACGACCCGATACTGGCAGTCACCTCGGACAGCAACGCCGCCGGACGTGTGGAGACGCTCGGGACGCACAACGCGTATCCGAATTGATTCGCTTAGACCCTGTACTTGTTTGACACTTGTTTGACTCATGTGCAACTGTTGCACTTGTGTCAAAGTCGGTACAAAGCCCCACGCTCACTGTCGCCCTCGAAACGATCTGGAGCGGCGACGGCGTTGCCGACGATGTCGAAAGCGACGCTCTCGAGTTCAAGAAGCAACAAGACTCCGCCATGGACACGATGAACGACTTGGCTGACGCCGCTGCATGCTTCGCGAACGGCCGCGGCGGCACCGTCATCGTAGGTGTTCGCGACAGGGTCAAGGGACCCGACGCCTTCCCCGGAACCACCCTCGAACCTTCACGAGTACGGCGGAAGATCTTCGAGGTCACCGAGCCCTCCTTGGATGTCTCGGTCGAGGAAACCAACTACAACGGCGTGCGCCTCCTCGTGATCGACGTTCGCGAGGGGCTCGACGTCTACGTGTCTCGCAAGCGGGTTCCGACGCTACGCTTTCAGGACCAGTGCCTCCCCATGACAGGAGCGCAGATCAGCCGTCTTCACGACGAGCGACGAGGGAACGACTGGAGTTCAGAACCTTCAACGTATTCGCTTGCCGACATTGCTCCAAGGACCCTCGCAGTTCTCTCAGACCTCGCCCGCACCGCACGTTCGGACACCATCCAGGCGCTGAGTCGGTCGTCCTCGGACGACCTCATCCGCGCACTGGGCTTGGTCGGCGACGGCGACGTTCTCAACAACGCCGGCGCGTTGCTGCTGATCGGCCCCGACAACGAACGTGAAGTTGTCAACTACCAGTATCGGGACACACAGGGTGGTGAAGTGCGGACCGGACGTCGTTGGACAGGTCCTCTCCTGGCGGCGTACCTCGAACTGGTCCAAGCGATCGAGGCCCGCACCAACACAGTGCCGGTGAATCTAACCAACGGCCAGCAGCTACTCATCGAGGATTACCCGCAAGCCGCAGTCCGTGAAGCCATCGCTAACGCATTCATGCACGGCGACCATCGCGAGCACAGGCCAATCTACGTCGAGCACAGCAGCGATCAACTGATCGTGCGCTCCCCCGGACCGCTCGTGACGGGCGTCACCCCCGATAACGTCCTCACCCACCCGCCGAAACCCCGATTCCCGATACTCGCAGAAGCCATGCGATCCCTCGGCCTGGCAGAGAAGTGGGGTCAGGGCGTTGACAGGATGTACCGCGAGATGATCAAGAACGGTCGCGACGTGCCGTTGTTGACCGTCACGGACGGAGCTGAGCCGGAGACAGTGGTTCAGCTTCAAGGAGGCTCCGCGAACACGCGCGTCGCAAGGTTCATCGCAAGCCTTCCGGAACAAGAGCAGGGGGACACGGACGCGCTCATCACGGTCTTCGCTCTCTTGCGCAAGCGCACCGTATCCGCGTCTTCTCTCGCGCCTCAAGTTCAGCGCGACGTCAATTCGACGGAGAGAGTACTGCGGCGCCTTTCCGAAGGTGATGAAGCAACGATTGAGCCGACAGCCCGCACGGTCCGACGAGCTCACCCCGAGTACAGGCTGAGAAGCTCCGCCATCGCGTCGCTGGGGAGCGCACTTTCATACCAAGTTCGCTCCAGGTCCGACAGCGATCGCAAAGTCATTGCTCACATTCGCGAGTACGGGCACATCAACAACGGCACGATCCAACGCCTTTTCGACGTCGACGTCTACGAGGGGCGCAACATCCTCCGTGATCTGGTCGGCCGCGAGATCCTGGTTCGAATCTCGGAGCAGCGCCGCGGCATCGCAGTGAAGTACGGCAAGGGCCCTAAATTCCCAGAGAAGCGCGGTACTCGTTCAGATTGAGCGCCTGACGGTCCAGGTTAGATGGACGCTATCCAGCAGTCGAAGTGCCCTTTGCTACTCGTCCGTCTAGCGGCAGAGCGTTCGAACCTCGGAGGGAGAACACGATGGACGATCGCTACTGGTCCACGCCTCGTGGACTGCATGCCTCTCAGCGTTACCGGCGCATGACTTCACTTTTCGTCAGCGCAGACTTGGAACCTCCGAGCAAGCGAACGATGAGGGCGGTCAAAGCCCGCGCCCGCGCGAAACTCGAGGCGGCGTTCGCGTCATCTGACAAGTATTCGTACCTGTACCCGCGAGCTCGATGGCCGAAGCCTCGCGCAGCGATCGCTGTGGATATCGCGTTGCATGGCGATCTAACGAGCGCACCTCGTGTTGACACGATCTGCAAGTGGCTTCTCGATGAGCTCAACGGCCATGTCTACCGCGACGATCGCCAAGTGAAGTTGTTGTTCGCGCATGCGGACCGGCGAGACCCCAAGGCAGAAGCGGACAACTACCCATCGGACACACGAAGCCCTCGCTCTGATTCGACAGTTGCTGATATCGGCTGGAGCATGCCCTCAAGCGACGCTGATCCATGGGCCGATGCAGCCGAGGCGACGACTCGGCTCCCAACGCTGTACGTCCAAGCGCGAACACGCGCCAACGTGTTGGCCGCCATGCGGGCCCTTTCCGAGCTGCCGTACTCCATGGACCCGATAGACGATGATGACGACTACAAGTTCTGGAACCCTTATGCTGCGACCTACCCTGGTTCGCGCAGAGACCTCGTCGAGTATCGGGAACGGTTGCAAGCAAGCCACCCTCCCGACCTACAAGAAGTCACCCGGGTGGGGCGCCAACTCGACTACCAGAACCAGGCGTATGAGCAGCGTGTGGCGGATGCGCTCTTCTCCGCGCTCTTCACGTTGCTCCCTGTGCAGGGGCAATACGTTTGGAGCCTGCTGCGCGACCGACTGAGAACCGCGCCATACGTCTTCGACCTCGGCGTACTGTCTGAAGCCGGCGGAAGCCACGCGTTCAAACAGAACCTCCGCCAGCTCCTAGAAGAACGCCGAGACAAGTACCCGGGGCTGTTCCCCATGCGAGCCAAGAGCGGAATCTCCATGGTGGTCTTCGAAGGCGGCAGCCACGGCAAGGACCTCGACAACCTCATCCGCACCGTCCTGCCAGACGTCCTCGACGTCCTGCGTCCCCCACGGACCGACCGGCCAGGATGGGTCGCCACCGCACCCGACATCGAATCGACCTACCCAGACATCCCCTTTATCGAGGTCGCTGCCATCCCAGCCAAAGACGCCGACCCGCCACCAGGAACCGTCATCTTCGGCCTGTCAGGAGGCCATCGATACCAAAGCTGGTGGGCGAAAGCCGAGTCGGATTTGGAGAGGCAACTTGACTGCCTCATCGAGCGGGACTAGCAGTTCACTGCCAGGGCTGACGCCACGCGCACGCGCATTGGTCCATCGCGTGGCCCGGATGGTCGTCGCGCGAGCATCAGAACGTCGATGCCCGGCTACGCCGCAGCCCCTGATCAGGCGCCGACGTTCGCCGGAGCCCTCGGTCGTTGACGCTGGGCCGCGAAGAACCATCCGAGCAGGGCAAGGGGTACGACAGCAGCAGCGAGCACGACGATAGACACCATCAGCAGAACCGTCCACGCATAACGCACTATTGCTCGCAATGGCAGGAAGATCAGCCAGCGTGTGATCCCCTCCAGACCGAACCGACGAAGAACAAGGTGGACGATTCCGCCTCCTGCCGCGACGGCGATGGCGATGCCTGCGATCCTGATGATCAGCCCCCACCAACTAGAAGCGATACCAATGATCGGCCCCTGCTGACAAGCGACAAGAAGCAGAATCCAGACAGTGGCCGCACCCCGAGATCCAAAGAAGTGGCTAGCTTCGTCGGCGAATTTGCCGACTACCCAGCCTCGTCCGAGCACGATCGCAGCAGTGATCCCGACCCACAGCACAGCCACCAGAAGGCAGACGACCTGCAGCTCGTGGGACTTCACTGCGAGAAATGCTGGAGCGTCAACGGTCATCCACCGAGCTACCGGGGCGAGACCGATGAACTGGGCAAACCCTCCGAGGAGGGCGGTCGGACGTTCTCCCTTGTCGATCGCGGTGACTACGAGGATCGCGGCGATGCTCGCGCAAGCCATCATCATGAGGTCGCCCTCCTCGCGCAGCTTCTTCATCAAGTCCGTGGCATCGCTCAGAACACTCATCGCTCCCCCTCCGCCTGCAGCGGGTGTTGACTCGATGATCGCGGTCACGACCGCGACAACGCCGCCTTCGTGCCCGGCGCGGCGCGAACGCCGCCGACTGCCGCAAGGACCACCGCTGTAGTCCGATGCAGCGGTAACCGGCGAAAAGGAGGCATCCGGCTGCCTCTCGATCACTCGCGAAGGAGGTCCCAGTTGACTCGCGTCCGGATATCTGACTTGGATCGAGCAGTCACGCTGCCCTATTGATCTGATCTCACCGAGCATCCGGGCCACAGTCGTGGACTCCTCCCCTCCCTTGCTGCTCACGGTGCACCGCGGCTGCACGCCGCGCATGTGGTGGCCATGGATCTCTTCACCTTTACCGCTTCCCTATCCGAGCACGCTCGCGAGCAGGTTCGTATCGCTTGCCTCGAGCGAAACGTCACCCATCCGAAGCTCGCTGTTAGGCCCAGCGCACCCGAAGAGCTGTGCCTGGTCGTGACTCCTCAGAGGCATGCCAGCCTGCAGGACCTTCTGGATCTTGAGGAGGATCTGGAAGCCATCCTCGCGATCCCGATGACCGTCGTGTCCGCAAACTCGGTGAACGGCGTGCTCCTCGCGCAGGCGGCGGTCTCCCTGTGACCGACCAACCCCGCGAATCCCGAACGCAACGTTTCGCCGCCCGTACAAACAGCGCCCCAATCGAATCGCTGTCGACGGCCCCAGCCGACCAGAAGCTAGCGAGGCAGCTGCAACAAATCGATGAGCTCTTCGACATCATCGAAGGCATCGCCTCTCAAGGGCCTGCTCGGACGACACGTACCTCCCTCAAGCCGCCTTCGGCGCGCTCATCCAGTTGGGAGAGGTCGCCAAGTCGCTCCCCTCGACGTACCGAGACGCACGCCCGTCTGTGAACTACCGCGCGATGATCAGGTTGCGTGACAAGCTCGCACATGCTGACCCGTGGGACGTTGACTGGAACGTGGTGTGGGTGACGATCAGCAAGCGGATCCCTGCTGATCGAGGCACACACGACGCCGCCCTCCTCTCGGAGAGCGGGGTGTAGCCCCGACCTGACGACATCCAGCTTCGGCCGCGGCGCAATGAAGTTTGCGTCCTGGTCGGGCGACGGCTCCGTGCGACTATCCGGAAGAATCGCGATGACGCATCGATGAATCCGATCGCAATCGGATGGCCTTCAACGTAGTCGGCCGAAATCGGACTCGGCTCGACCGAGGGCCTCTCGGGCGCACGGTCGAAGCATGTTTCGGACCTGCTTGATGCTTGGTCCGCAGTGCGACATAGGTGCTTTGGCCGGTTGTGAACAGTGCCAGCGCTCCGACCAAGGAGATTGCCCCCAGCCATGTGTTGAGGCCGGTGGACAGCGCGGGCTCGCTGAGATCCCACCAGTGGCGTTGAGTGGCGATGTAGCCGATCGCCACTGGGATCCAGGCGATCAAGATTCCGCGCTGCACCTCGGTTCCTTTGACGTAGTCGGCCTTGTCTAGGCGAGAGAGCCGAAATGCCCTCATCTCAGCGGTGATCGAGACCAAGATCATGGCCGCCGACACCGCCGCGAGCGGAGCCCAGCCACGTGGTCCTTTGCCATCGAACTGAGCATCTGCTGCATAGGCGACATACAACATGCACCACATCGCATGCGGGAGAGCGTTGACATGCGGAAATCGGCCCCAAGCCGGTCGGTATCGGAGTTGCAGGAAAGCCATTGTCGTAGACACGCTTCCGGCAAGAGCGATCGCTGAAGCGAACGCGAGTGGTAGTGGCGCAAGCCTGTAGAGGAGCGGCAGCACGAGCAACAGTGCGGTACTGGTCGTCATCGAGACTAGGAATGCGCGGCGGGTTCGTACCCTCATCTCTGGTGGCACCGCGTCGGAAGCCTCGCGGGCTAAATCGGACATCGTCCTAATCGTCTGAAGGAGGGAGCTCGTCATGTTGCATATTGAAGTCCGCCCTACTGACACTCACTCCGCGTCGGCACCCTGGATGGACTGCGCCGCCATCGTTGCCACGCTCGCATCGCAGTTTTGTCCAGTACCGGTCTTTGCCACAGGCTCGGCCAGCACATGCTGTTGCGTCACTCGTCCGGTCGAAACTCGAGCGGCGCGTAGGCGCCCCAGCGGCGCCTCAGGATCAGAGCGGCCGCGGTCATGATCCACAGGCCAGCTGTCACCCACAAGCCCACGGTCACAGGCATTTCGCCCGCCGAGGTCGCCGACAGCACCATGGTTACCGCGAGCGAGAGCAGGACAAGCAAACCCACAGTTTGGGAGAATATCTGCAACTTGTATGTCCTCCCCTTCCTCTGGATCGCCTGCTTGTACCGATGGATATCGCGGAGAACATGAGCATCGAGCGATCGCGCTAGCTGGGCTTCGTACGACTGGTCTGAATCATCCGCGAGCTCAATCTCGTAGCGCTCCAGCAATAGGCTGCGGAGCTCTCGGGAGGTTTGAGCGCGCTTCGCGTGCCGCATCGCTGTGGCATCTTGATATCGAGCCGTCAGGTAGTACCCAAGCAGCACGACTCCGGTCCCCAGCAACGTCAACGCTGGCCCGATATCCCAAGTCATTGAGGTCTCCTTCAGTCAGCACCTCTAGTGAGGAACAAACTTATGAGAAGCCGCGACGTCGCTCGAGTTAGCTCGAAGGGCGGCTCACTCTGCGGCTCGGTCGCTCAGGGTTGTCGTAGAGAACGCTAGAGCAAGGCGCCGTCGCAGGACGGTGATTCGACCGCCACATCGAGCAACCGGGCCGGCCACAGTCCGTAGCGCCACGTAGGAGCAAGGCCGATGCTCCCCCGAAACCACCCGAACTGGCCATTTAGTGGCCAGCCAGCCACAATCCGCGCTCCTCAATCCCCTGCACGACCCGCCCGGCTCCTCCGCAGGGATACGGGAGCAAGGACACATCTGCGCTCGCGAGCACCGCCGCGCCTGCTCGCAACCCGCGGTGCAAAATCCTGGATCGCCCACCATTCACCGCCGAACCTTGACATCTCCCCTCGCGAATATTGCCAGGTCAAGAGGAAAATTCAGGTCTMGAATGTCTCGAAACCTATGCCAGCCAGAAGCGGAAGCGCTATCGTCCCGGGGCTCTCGGATCCGTGACTCAAACCATGTCACGCTGTCACCGCGCACGTATGCGGGAAGCCAGTGATTCAGCGGCCGAACGACTCAGGAGAAGAACTTGAACCATAAGCACGTGACTGATCGCTCGAGTGCAACCAAACAGTCGCCTTCCGTCCGCAACAGGACCCGTACACGAGCGAGTCGAACGGTTCGCCTTCGCGCTGAGCAAATCCGAACACGACACCTGAGGAGACGMGTAGCTAGCGACAAGGCCGGCATACGGTCCGAGCCGTTGAAGCAAGCTGTGGTTGCCGCCCTTGTCGTGGCCGTATTCCTCATCGCGTCGGTGCCAGCTATCCGCGCGTTCGCCACTCCCCCGGACACTGCTCCCGCACCACTGCCACCTTCGTTCTCTGTCTTGATCGAAACAGGCGCCGGCGTTCATCCGGGGATGGTCGCCGAGCGCACCGCTCGTTGGAACGGACCCAAGGCGTTCAGCGCGACCCTCGATCTCACCTACCCCGGCTGGGACTTTCGAACACCAACTGAGGCGGCGTCCGTCGTCGTTGCTGCGCCCAAGTCACTGGGTAACTGGATATGCGTCCCGGTCTTTCAGGCCATCGCCGATAGTGGCGACCGCTCGACGACCGGGGTGATGTGGGATCAGAGTGTGACGCTTTCGCAAGGAACCGCGCTGAGCTCGACCGCGCGCGAGCACTTCGAAGACGCCTTCTTCCACAAAGCGCAGAAGGTCGACACGAGCGCCCGATGGACGGCCGACGCGGTCCGCCATCGCTTGAAGTCGTCACCGGAGTTGGGTGGTGAGTCTGGGACTGCCCAACTCATCGGCGCGAACTGCCTTGAGCTTCGATCAGCCGCAACGCTGCCCCACGGGCTGTCTGCCGCGGACTCGGCGGCTTGGGTCAAGACACATGCCGCGTTGGTGAATCCGCCACTCGATGACGGATCACTCCGCCGCGTCCAGTTCCCTGACGTCATGGTCACGAACTCCGCTCACGTGATCGCGCGAACTGCGTTCACATTCAGCTTCCCCATCAATTGGACTCTCGTCGACGGAGACCTGGGAGGCCTCATCCTTGAACCCACAAGGATCACGACCTGTACGAGTGCACCGAACTGCGTCGGAAGCTACAACGGAGACGGATTCTCGTGGGTCTTCGAGGATGCCTCGGCTCGCAAGAAGGCTGACGCCGAGCTCGGATTCTCGTCGGCGATGTTCGGTACTGCGGTCGCGCTCGGGACATCGGTGCTAGTGACACTCTGCGTCGCATTCTGGCCAAGACGTTCCCGGTGGAAGAACGTCCTCACCAGATTCAGGCGCCACCGCCGCAGCCCGCGCATGTAAGGAGGCATGAAACACGAATCTCCCCGGATCATGGACGCGCGCGGTCGCGACCTCGCCCGCTTCGGCCTCCGTCTGACGCTCCTTCTCCCGCTTGCGCCGATCGTTGGCGCTTTCGCTGGATCGTCATTCTTGCGCATCGGAATCGCCTCGGGTGTCATCGTTCTGACATCGGTCGCGGTGACTGCGTGGGGCATCGCATTGCGAGCAAAGGCAAGACGTCGCGCCGCACTCGTTCACCGCAGGCTAGGTGCATGGCCGCTTGACCCACCCGGCTCTGATTGCCGCCACCCCCGCCGGCGGCGTTGGCGGCGCCGGTAAGTGCCCACACTTGGGGATCCCGCGCAAATGTGCGTTATGCAGAACGATCGATCGCGCGAAACCGGCCGTTGGAAGCAGCTGATCTTGGTTCTCCGAGAGGCTGTGGTCGGCCCCTTCATTATGTTCGGCCTCATCGTTCAGGCCAACGTCGGCCATCGTCTTTCCTTGTGGGGAAATGTGGCGTTCGTATCGATTGCCAGCATCTCGTTCGTTTGGGAAAGTGCATCGACCGTCCGCCACTGGCTGATCCGCCGCGAGAGACGATGAGCCCTAGCCGCTGTCTCCCTCATGGGAACCAACGCCTCGAGCATGTTTCCCATTAGTTAGTTAGCAGGCCGACCACAGTTGCACGGCCTACAAACACCGCCCAGGAGCACCGCGCCGTGTGGGGAAATATCGTGCCCCTCCGCGTGCGTCCCTCGCGGCGACCACACCTCAAGCCTCTCGTCGAACGGGTAGCGCGCGTCCAGCACGTCGGCGGTGATGCGCGGGACGTCGAGGTTCGGCTTGATGTAGTGCGCGTATGTGGTCTCTGCGCGTGCGTGGCCAAGCAGGAGGCGAGCCATTTCGATCTCAGTGCTGGCGAACACCGTCGTGGCGGCGGTCTTCCTGAATGCGCGCGTTGAGAACGTAGCGACATCGATCCCAAGCGCCTCGAGCTGCTCGGCGTTCTGCTCGCGGAACCCGCGCATGAGCCGCCCGATGTTGTGCGTTGAGCGGGGCGCGCCTCGCCGTGTTGGGAAGAGAAGGTCCTCCATGTTCTCTTGGTACTCGACGACGCGACGACGAAGGACTCTCGCGGCGAAGCGTGGCGCGACGATACTTCTGATCTGCCGCTCGCGCTTCGGTACCGGCTGCCGGATGATGCCGTACTTCTTCGTCTCGCTGATCGTGCCCTGAACTTTGACTCGTGTGACGTCGCCCTCCACGGCGACGTCTTGTTTGCGGAGCGCCAGCACTTCGCCGATTCGCATCGAGGTTCCCAGCATGACGAGGCATACGTCGATGAGCAGTTCCACATTGGGCCGCCCACCTCCCTGCCGGTCTGGATTCGCGCCACGCCATTGACGCATGAGCTCGAAGACCCCGACCAGCTGCTCGAACTCGAGGTCAACGAACGTGGTCACCGGGGTTGGTATCCGATCGGCGTCTGCAAGCGGGTTCGTGGACATTGCCTCGTGACGGCGGGCGAATCGCAGTAGGAGCCCGAGCACGGCGCGGGCGTTCAGGGCATACCCGTTCGCGTGATCTCGTCGCAGCATCTTGAGGAAGCGATCGCAGACGCCGGCGGTGATCTTGATCATCGGGAAGGCTCCCAGATGCGGAAGGATCGCCAGCCGGAGGATGCTCGCGTAGTTCTCCTTCGTGGACTGTTTGCGATCGCTTGGTTCAAGCTCCTCGACGAGCCAGTACTCGGCAAGCTCACGGAGCGTGATCGTCGGCTCGAAGGCCAGGATCAAGCTGCCCCACGCGACCGAGGCCTTGCGGTGCAGGGCTGTGTCGGCTTCGGCGGCTGTTCGCCCGACAGCAGAGATGTGGAGAGGGTCACCCGCGCCGTTCCGGATCAGGCAGCGGGCCCGGACTCTGCCGGATTCGAGGATCGTGTACGAGACGCTCCCGAGCTGTCCGGGCTCAAGCCTGGGGCGGCCCATCAACGACAACCCAGCCGAGCGAAGCGCTGGAAGTTCTCGTGTGGAAGCGGACGGGACGGACGCGGAAGAGTCATACTCACATGAGTGCGGCTGGACACCCGAAGTTTACCGGTCCGCACCGATTAGCTCGGCCTACTACGAATTCGCACTGCACAAGTATCAAATGCTATCCATAACTAGCGGAGTTGAGTGGGTGAGATTCGGGTGATACCAACTCCACGACAGTCGCGGGGATTCTAACGCTCGAGCCGGAGACACTCACTCGATATCGGGTGAGATTCGGGTGGTATCGCGTTCCATTCGGTGGCAGCGGCGTAGAACGCGATTCGCTACCCGTACGCGTTCAATCGTGCTGGTGTCCGAGAAGTTGCTTTCACCTGCTTGCTCGACGTCCAACCTGCCGATCCCTAACAAGCGCACCTTTCCTTCGGCCCAAGCTGGCGGTCGGGTTTGTGGTACTCCTACGGCGACGATCGGGAAGGAACAATCATGACTTCTGATGGCGGGGGCCTGAACGACGCCGACGAGCTCTTCGCGCAATTGTTGGACAGTTCGTTGTCTTCCTCGACTCGAGGATTTGCAATGAGTTTCCGCGGATACGACAAGGATGAAGTGGACGCGCATGTCGCTGCGCTCACTGCGGAGCTCAGGCGCGTCCGTTCCTCACTTGACCAGGCACAGGAGTTGCACCAGGCGGAGCTGGAACTGCTAGGGGCTGACCATCAGCAAGCCCTTGAAGCATTCTGCGGTGACGAAGACGCCCTTGTGTGCACCTTGGAGTCCGACCTCGCGACGGCGAACGCGAAGGTCACCGAGTCGGCGCAGCAGATCCAGTCGCTGAGCACGGCGCTCGCCGGATCCCAGGAGGACATCGACGAGGCCACGTCCCGTTCGCAGTTCGAGACCGTGCTGCGGGTGGCGGAGGAGCAGGCGAGCGTGCTGATCCAGAACGCCGCGGTGCAGGCGGAGCGGCTGCTGGAGGCGGCGCGGGACGAGGCGGCCGCGAAGCGTGCGGAGCTGGACGCGGATGTCGCCCGGATCACGGCGCAGGCCGAGCGGGACGCCGACCAGGTGCGCCTGAAGATGGAGACCGAGTTCACCGCGCACACCGCGCAGGTCGAGCGCGAGGCCGCGCATGCGGCCGAGAAGGTGAACCACGCCGAGCAGGAGGCGCACTCGATCCGCACCGAGGCGGAGAAGGGTGCGGCGGCTCTGCGGGCGATGGTCACCCGGGAGACGACGGATCTGCGCGTCTCCGCCGAGCGCGAGGTGCGGGAGATGAACGCGAGGGTGCTGGAGATGGAGGAGTCCCTCACCCGCCGTCAGGACGATGCGCAGCAGGAGTTCCTGGTGCTGCACAACCAGGCCGTCGCGCACGCGGAGCGGATCACCGCGGATGCGAACGAGCAGGTCTCCTCGTCGCTCGCGCACGCGGAGCGGATCTCGGCGAAGGCGGAGGACTACGAGCGCCTGATGCGCTCCCAGGCGAGCGCGATCGAGGCCGAGGCGCAGGTGCGCGCCAGGGAGACCCTGGACCGCGCCCGCACGAAGTCGCAGAAGATCGTCGACATGGTGACCGCGCACACCGGGAACGTGGTCCGTGATGCGGATGACCGTGCCCGTCAGCTGCGCTGGCAGCAGCAGCAGCTCACGAGCTTCATGGCCGAGGTGCGCGAGCTGATCCGCCCTGACGGCGCGCTCGGCAGCGAGGCATCCGGAACCGCCCCCGCAGCCGAGACCGAGACCGAGACCGAGAGCGATGTAGCTTCATCGCAGTAGTCGAGTACTGCTGAGGCCATCCTGAGTGAAGTCCAGAACACGTGGCGGAGCCGGCGATGTTGGCCGGCATCATTGGTGTGCCGTTCTCCTGGGAGATTGGCGAGGCGAGCGCCGTGATTGCTGCATTGCGCTGCTTGTCATATTCGCCTTGTCGAGCTCAGGCTCGAGCAGTCTGATAGCAGCCTTGACGGCGTTCTTCCTCGTTGCACCTGCCGAAATATTCGCCAACATATGAGTTTCATTATTCTGGCACGACGAATTAAGGTCTTCGCAAGGCTCACACTTTTGGGTGCGGGAGGGCACAATCGTGCCCCGGCCTTGCCACGTTGGACCCCAGGGGACGGGTACCGACGTGCCCGACAGCTCGAGCGCCTTCTCTCCGGAGGACCGAGCGGGTGTATTGCGTACTCGCGGGCGCAAATACACCGGTTGCGGCTCACCGAGCCCCCCCCCTTTCTCGGTGAGCCGCAGCCATAGGCCTGCACAACCTGATCAGCTGAGATTTCGCCGAACTTGCCGCGTTAGCGCGCGGAGCGCGCCGAATAGAGTCGTGCGATACACGCGAACGTCCACTCGTATCTCGTCGATGGGGCGAGCCAGCACGGTTGCGTAGAGCTGCCGAGCAGCGGATGCAGCGTCGGCCTTGTCATCAATCCGGATCTGCCGGCCGATGTCGACGGCGTGAATGACCCAGCCTCCAGGCTCTGCGTACGCGGTCGCATCAAACTGAACGGGCAAGACGTGCCTCCAAGATAAGCCAACTGTTACTGCTTCACTTGAGAGACGAGGAGACTCCCTGAGCATGACGCGCGTATTTCAGCCTGGATATCAAGGACCGTCGTCAACGATGCAGGCGAGTGACGTTCGGGTGCGCATCTCGCTCGCTCCCGGATTCGAAGCGGATGGTCGCAACCAGAAGCGAGTCCAGGTGCCGCTCTGCGGACGCTGCTTCCCGAGATCCGATCGCTTCGACGAGGTCTGCAAGATGGTTGAGTGCACTGGGGAGCTTGTCCGTTGAGAACACCGCAAGCTGCAGGTCCCGTTCCAGGACGAAACCCATCTCCGACATGACTGTGGCGTAGCTTGTGCCTTCCGCAGCTTCCGCTAGTACCGCGAAGCATCGAAAGAACTGCCTTCGCGCCTCCGTAGGATCGTCGGATTCAAGCGCGTTCCCGTAGTCTTCCAGTCCGTAGAGGAAGTCTTCGCGGATGAGGGGGTTGCGGCTCCATACGAGCAGGCGCAGTGCGCTGCCAGCCAGATGGCGAGTCAGGCGCAGAGAAACCTTCGCTTGATCTGGCGTTACCGGGTGGACGTGCGTATACCTGTTCGCTCGCGTCGTCACGATTCCTTGATGTTGGAGCCGAATCAGCGCCTCTCGGACGGGAGTACGCGAGACTCCAAAGGCTTCACAGAGCTGCCCTACATCAAGTGGGGGGCCCGCTGGGATCTCGCCCGTCAGAATTGCGTCGGCTAGCCGCCGATACGTGTACTCGCTCAGCGACTCGGATTCCCCGCGCGTCCAGCGCTGGTCGTTCTCTACTGCGGACGGTGCAGGCTGCGTTCGAACGCTGATGCCGGCCAATCTGCTCTCTCGAATCATGGACACCCCCAGGAGCGGTTCGTTGGGGAAAGTTGAGCATCCTGACTCAGTCGGCGCGGTGACGCGTCGAAACTTCATGCGCGGTATCACCTGAGGATAGTCCCTTGCATGCTGGCCAGTATTCTGGGTAGTACGAAGCGTGCTCGACGGCATGGTCCGCGCATACGCTCGTGAACGTGCGCCTGATCTTCATCGATGAATCCGCTCGAGACAACCGTTACTACTTCTTCGGTGCACTGATCGCTGATGCCAGTGCCGTGAGGATGATCGAAGACGGCATGAACGGTATCGCAAGGCTGATCGCCGCGCATCATCCGTCATTCAAGGTAGACACTGAGTTCCACGGCGTTGACATCTTCCATGGCAGGCTTGGCTGGAAGTCTCTATCCCCCGCCTGGCGGGTGAAGGCATGTGAGCTCGTATCGAAGGTGATCGCGAGATCATCGGCAAGGTTCATCTTCCGCGGGACGGATCTTGTTCGCCACCGTGAGTGTTATGAGAATCCATATCCTGCGCATTTGCTCACGCTGGCGCATCTGCTCGAAGAACTGCATTTCCAGCTACCGGCGCAGGGCGATCAGGACAAGCTTGGCCTTGTCCTGGCGGACGAGCACCATATGGCGCCTAGCGCTCGTCGCAGTCTCCGTCATCTCAAGGCGGCGCCGCGGCCCGGATATACGACAGGCACACTCGACAATATCGCCGATACGATCTACTTCGGGCCGTCCAATGAAAGCAGACTGCTTCAGGCCACAGATGTCGCCACGTACTTTCTCAATCGGAATATGACGATCACAGAGCGTGACCTTCGTGCACAGCGGGCTGTGGAGCGGATCGTCAAGAACATACGCCTTGTAACTGATCGAGAGTACATTTGGCGACCCAAAACACAACGCCCCGCGTGAGCGGGGCGTTGGCTGGTGCGGGAGGCCTTGCGGCATCCTGCAACGAAGATACTACACGAGTATTCAAGCGGTCGCGAAACGTGGTGTCGTTGAGAGGAGCGCCAGTTCCTTCTGCTCAGCAAGCCTGATCGCGATCTCCGCAATCCTGTAGCCGGCAGACCCGTCACCATACGGCGAAGGCGTGACCTCGAGCCTCTCCGGCAATGACTCGTCAGCAAGCACAGTCGCGGCCGCATCGCGAATGGACATCTCCGGAGTCACCAGTGTGGAAAACCCCGCGTCGATCGACTCGGGCCGCTCGGTCGAGCGGCGAACCACCAGGAGCGGCTTCTTCAGCACAGTGACTTCCTCCTGGATACCTCCAGAGTCCGAGATGAGAAGGGTCGCATGAGTGGCCAAGCTCAGAAAGTGACTATGCGACACGGACTCAAGCAGCTGGACTCGGGCAAGCAAGTGCCGAAGACCGAAGCGCTGGGCCGCTGCGACCGTCCGAGGATGAGCCACGAAACGTACGGGGAGCGGCATTGCTGCCAGCGCCATGAGGATTCGTTCGAGCGCTTCGGGCGCGTCAGTGTTCTCCGGTCGATGGATGGTTGCAAGGATGAAGTCGCCCTTTTCGACGTCCTGTGCCGTATCGGGCATGGCCAGCGACCGGAGCGTCGCTTCAACCACCGTGTTCCCAGTGACGTAGATGCGTTCACGATCTACGCCTTCGCTGAGAAGATTCTCTGCGTTGTACGACGTAGCGGCGCAGTGAACGTCGGCGAGCACGCCGACGATCTGTCGGTTGATCTCCTCAGGCATGCCACGGTCATGTGAGCGGAGGCCCGCCTCGACATGGATGACCGGGATGTCCAGATAGTTGCCGACTTGCGCTCCGATGGAGGTGCTGTTTGTGTCGCCTTGAACGATCAGCGCACGAGGGCGGTCTTCGAGAAGCATCTTTTCGAGCTGCGCAATACCGGAAGCGATCTGAGCTGCACGGGTGAGGCCGCCGATGCCGCTGAGCGTCTCGACGCCTGCGGTGATCCCCTGCTCGCGAAGGTACTGACCGGACATGACATCGTCCCAGTGCTGCCCTGTGTGAATCACTCGGGCTCGTGGTCCGAGTTGGTTCACGACTGGCGCGAGCTTGATGATCTCCGGACGCGTTCCGAGGACAACGGCGATGTCTCCGCGGGAACTCATCGCTGCGCTCCAGAATCTGCGGCGTTGTCATCCGTTCGGGATCCGGGTGTGGGGGCGGCAACCTGCACGATCAGGTGGAAGAACTGTCCGCACAGGATGAATCCGCCGACGAACAAGATGAGTCCGGTGAGTACACCGTTGTCGGCCCACACCTGCTGCGTTGGAATGAAACCCGCGATGCCGATCGCCGCCGGAACGAGGTAGAGAAGGGAAATGCTCCCGCCTGTCCCTAGAAGGCTGAGCAGGAGGCTGACGATGGCGGAAACAGCGGCCAGCGCGGCCGCCAGAGCTGTGAGCCAGCCGAGGAAGTACTCTCCCGTGATCGTGTAAGCAGCTGTCAGAGCTCCGACCGTGAGCACGGCGTTGGCGACGGCGACGAGCACCGGCGCGAGGGTTCCGCTCGCTGCGGCCAGTCTGCGACCCAGTATGGATCTTCCGGTGATGAGAACCGCAGAGAGAATGAAGGCGAGGGTGAGGGTTGACGTGTTGCCGTTGAGGACCGTCGTTCCCGCCGACACCCACAGCAGGAAGCCACTTGAGGCAATCGTCCCTGCATCGCAGATGAACATACCTGCGGCGCTCGCGATCGCGTCATGGCGCCGGCGGTTAGATCGAGTTCGCCCCTTGGCTTTCGTGGTGGGGTGCATTGGTTTGATGGCTACCATTTGTCGTGACTTTCGTTGAGACAGAGGTCTTCAGGAGAATATCCGCAACAAAGAAGGTGGTTCTCGGTGCGAGTGCCGGGCGATCCCCGGGGATTGCAGCGACGGTCCCGTTGCTGCAATCCCCGGGGATCAGTGGATGGCCGGGAGGGGGTCAGGCTGCGGCGCGAGTGCGACGCTTCAGGAGGACAACGCCACAAGCTCCGAGTGCACCAGCCGCCAGGACCCCACCAGCCACAGCTGGGTTGAGGATCGGCGTACCGACGGTGTCAATGTGCAGCGTCGCCTGGGGCGCCTGGGTCGTCGTCCCAGTCCACGGCGTGAACGTCGCCACGATGTCACCACTAATCGGCCCAGTGGAGACCACCGGGTAGCTCCCGACAATCCCGTTGGCGTCGATCACCACGGTGCCATTGGCGATAGCCGTCGCGGTATAGCTGAGCGTGCGATGGTCAGCCGACAGGGTGCAGGTCTCGCTGTAGAGCGAGGTTCCAGCCGTGAAGCCAGCGCACGCGTTAGCCGCGAACTCAAGGCCCTGGGGAAGCACCGTCTGGCGGCTGGTCGTGTCGCCGACAACGATGGCCGCGTTGCTCTGTGCGGTTCCGTCGCCCCCATTCCACTTGACTGTCCCGGTGGTGCCAACTGCAGAGAAATCTGTCGCGGGAGACGCTGGTACCAGAACAAGGTTACGAACACCGAAATTGGCGTGGCCGGTCGCAGCGTTTGCACCGAGTGCACCGCCGAGCGTCAGTGCAGCTGCAGCGGCTGTGATAGCGAGGATGCTGACGATGCCGCGCCGCTTACGGGTATGGGTGGTAGTCATGGTTACTCCTTGAATAGGTGCGAGGGATCGCGATCTCTCGCTTCTTCCGGTCGTTCGGGTGAGCGCCGGTATTCGCTCCACGATCGGGGAACGAAAGCTTGTAGTGGTATGGCTCATCATCGGGCGGATGTCAGATGAGCGGCACGTCAGGCCTCTTTCGCCACCAGTGACATTTGATTGGATTCGTCGTTTCGACGTGTTTTCGCCCAGCCGTCGCGACCCAGCAAGATGCGGGCGAACGCTCGCGTTGAAGTGATCCACGTGTAGAACGTGTAGATCCAGACGCCCAGCCCCCAGCCGATGGCGGTGAGCCAGGATTCGCGAGGTTCACAGAACTTCTTGTAGACCGGTCCCCAGATGGCGAAGGGGGCGACTCCTACGAGGAGATATACGAAGATCAGCCACCAGTTGTCGGAGGCCCACCCATGGATTCCTCCTGGGTATTGGATCACCGCGTTGACCATGACCACTGCAAGGAATGTCCAGGTCAGGAAGCCCAGCAGCTGGAGGAACGGGAGCATCAGGTAGTAGGCGGATTCGATTGCGCCACCTGGTGTGAAGTGCTGAGAGCGCAGGATGTCCGTGATGTACCGGGAGCATTGGATGTTTCCCTGCGCCCAGCGAGTTCGCTGGGTCAGGAATCGCCGGACGTCGACCAGTCCTTCCTGCTCGACGTGAGCGTCGTGGATGTGACGGATCTCGTAGCCGGCGAGTAGGACGTGAACTCCGAGCTCGTAATCTTCCAGGAGCGAGCCGTGCCAGGGCTGTCCTTTCATGTCGTCGATCGCGTCAAGCACGGATAGCCGGGTGAACTGACCGTTTCCGCCGAGTCCTACAGTCCTTGTTCGGCTCCGCAGGCTCTGCATGCCGGCGATGATTGTGCGGAACTCAAGGTCTTGCATCCGCACCAGATATCGCGAGAACGGCGAGATCTTGTTTCCTGCGGAATCGAACTTGTCGTTGCGGTTTTTCATCCAAACTGTGACCTGTGCAGCACCAACCAGCGGGTCGCCGAAGACCGTGCGCCCAGCTGCCTGATCGAGTGCGTTCGACGACATCTCACCGTCCGCGTCGACCACGCAGATGATGGTGGACGCGAAGTCCGAACCAGCGGGAAGCCAATCCATGAACATCCGATACGCCGCGTTGAGCGCAGCTCCTTTGCCCGTTCGGGCATCCGGACGGCGCCGTGACACCAGGTGCACCATGTCGTCCGTTACCGAACGTCGTCTGACCAGTGCGGCTGTCTCGTCATCACTGTCATCGTCGATGACCCAGACGTGCGCTTGCGGAAACTGATCGCGCAGGCGCGCCATCGTCGTCTCGATGACGGCCTCTTCGTCCCTGCATGGAACGAAGAAGTGCCACTGGAAGTTGGACTGATCCGCGGGAGCTTCCTTGCTTCGGCGCATGAACGGGACGACGATCAGGGTCACGTATGTGAGGAAGGAGATGACCAGCGCAGTCGATACGATGCTAAGTAGGAGAGTCATTGCACTAGCCCTCCGGGTTTCCGATCCGTCGCGGCCCAGGCTCCGCTACTGGCACCCGGTTTCGCATTGCGCGCTTGGAGTTCATCACCCTCAGCATCAGTAGGGCGGTGCCAACGATTCCGATGAGGGCGATGACCGTTCCAACGAAGGTGTGAGCCCATTCGTAGCCGGAGTTCTTCCACCACACAGTCGCGGCCGTGATCATCGCGATCCGCAGAGCGTTCACAACGATCATCAACGACATGCCCATCACGAGAGCCACGATCCATCGAGGCCAGGTGACCCTGGTGAAGGTGAGTACAGCGACGGAGAAGACCAGCAGCGGGATGAGGAGCACAAGCGTGGTGCATTCGGCGGTGATTTGAAGGCCGAGGTAGTGCGAGGGGTCCGTGCGGATCATGAACCGGTCACCCCAGGCGAAGACCTTGTCACCGAGGAACGGCTTCAGGATGCTGGCCATCGCGCGAGCTTCAAGGACGCGAATCTGGTCCTGGAACCGGATCAGGAACACGCAAACGGCGAGGAATGAAAGGCCAAGCAGAACACGAAAGGTTCTGTTGGCTCCCCCGGTCCGTGCGGCTCGCTCCGAGGCTCTGGTTCCCCTCGGTACCGCAGTGATAGCCATCAGGAGGCCGTGTCGGCGCGACGGCGCCACTGGGACCGCATAAGAAGCAGTCCAGCTACAGCCGCGCCGATACCCATCATCGCGATCCCCAGGATCTGGTAGAACGGGACGCCGGTCATCGCCAGGACGCCGCCGGCTCCCGCAGACGTGGGGGGAATGGTTCCATACATGCTAAAGGCCCTTTCAAGTTGTGTACGTGCTATCGGGTGCCGTCGGGTGACTGTGGCTAGCCGTACACTGTGAGAGATAGCGATACTTTGACATTCATTACGAAGCCGGGCTATCCGGAATATCAGTCGATATTTCACTGGTTGCAGCTCGATCTCGGATGCTCTAATGTGCCCAGACGCGGTCGCACGGAAACCCGACGGCTATCGGAGGCGACACTCTGGTCGAAGCGGCTGATGAGATTGCTACACGCAACGTTCGGGCAGGAATAAGTGCCCGCTCACCAAGTCGTTGGAGCTGTACGGCGAAGCCGGATAGCTCCGTCGAGTCCTCGCGCCTAAGCGAGCGGCATCGATACCAGCACGGAGGTCAGCACAACGACGAGGGCGCCGATCATCACCGCCCAGGGTCGGACCGCCAGCGTGGTGCTGGTCCTCATGCTCTCTGCGGCGCTGACCGATCGCCGGGCACGACGAGCCCCCTGCCGACCACGCAAGCGAGTACGGCGGCCACGGGTGCGTGCTCTCGGCAGGCAAACCTTCACGGCTGAGATCCTACTCGCGGGCAAGCYCAAGAGCGGGCTGCGCTCCGCTTATCACCCGGCGACCACCCGCGACGAGACATTGGGCAGAGCGAAACTAAGCTCTCCGGAACATGTCAGTCAGACATCAGGCGCGGCCTCGCCAACATCAGCGCGGACCACAGCGAACCATCGTTCAGCTTGCATCTGGCGCCTCAGGCACATGCAACCGCGACAGGAACCAGTCTGCCCGCCTCGGTCGACGCGAACGGTCACACAATGACACGACAACGATGACGGCAGCGGCAAGACAGACGGTCCACGCCGCCGGCTGTTCCAGAATCGATGCCCACCAGGAATTCCTGGGCACGACTTTCGCTCCGATCAGGGATCCCGCGCTGCTGATCGCACCGACCGCCATGCCCGCGATGGCACCCCGAGCAGTGAGCTTGCGCCACCACACCCCCAGAAGAAGAACGGGGGTGAGGCTGGATGCTGCGAACACGAAGACCAGGCCAACGCTCGAGACGAGGCCACCACCAAGCGTAAGGAACGAGAACAGCAACGGCGTCAGCGCACACGCGATGGCAGAGAATCGGAAGGATCGGACCGTGCCGCCAAAAAGGTCTTGGCTCACGACACCCGCGAGCGCGACGACCAGGCCCGATGATGTGGCCAGGAAAGCTGCGAACGCTCCAGCCACGACAAGTGCGGTGACGACCTGCCCAAGTACGCCTGGCAGCAGTCGCGATGGGAGGGCCAGCACAGCTGTATCTGCCGCACCGGGGGCAGCCAGGTCCGGGACAGCGATGCGTGCGATCAGACCAATTGTCGAGGACACCACATAGAAGGCGCTGATCAGGACGATGACGATGACAGTCGCGCGACGAGCGGAGTCCCCTCCCGGACTGGTGTAGAACCGCACCAGCACGTGTGGTAACCCGATCGTGCCCAGCAGGAGTGCCATCAGCAACGACAAAGTCCGGTACAGGTCGGCCCCTGCCGGACCCGCGCTTTCAGGGAAAGCCAGGTGCGGATCGGGCGGCGAGGGATCCCCAGCGACCACTATCAGCAGCAACACCGCGGGGACCAGCAGGGCAAACAGCTTCAGCCAGTAGTGGAACGCTTGGACCGCGGTAATCGCCCGCATGCCTCCTCCAGCGACAGCGCCAGCGACCACGAGGGCCACGACAACCGCACCCACCCATAGGGGCAGACCCGCGGCGACGTTCAGCGTGATCGCAGCACCATGCAGTTGCGGAACGATGTAGAGAAATCCGGTGATGACGACGATGACGCTGGTGAGCTGGCGGGCGCCTCGAGATTCCACCCGGGCTTCGATGAAGTCCGGGATGGTATATGCGCCAGAGCGACGCAGTGGTGCTCCAACGAACAACAGCACCAACAGATATCCGGCCGCGTAGCCGATCGGGAACCAGAAGCCCGCGGAACCGGAGAGCAGCACAAGCCCAGACAACCCCAGGAAGGTCCCCGCGGACAGGTACTCCCCGCTGATTGCCGACGCGTTCCAGAATGGTCGGACGCTCCGGGAGGCAACAAAGAAGTCGCTCGTGCTACGAGAGAGTCTGACTCCTGCGAACCCAAGGATCAACGTGATCACGAGCACCAGCGCCACCGCTGGCAGGGCAAACGGGCTGGTCATTCGACACTTTCCTTCAACGCGCGAAAGCGACGCTCATTCCGTCGTGCGGCTGTCGCATAGATGAGAGCGAAAACGAAGATGACCGGGTAGAACCCGAACGCGTGAAGCAGCCAGGAAAGCGGTACGCCCCACAGGATGACCTCGTTCAAAACCGACATTGTCGTAAGCAGTACGGCAAGGGATCCCGCGGTCGCCAGGAATCCGACAAGGCACCCAAACGCGAGTTTCAGTTGGGCTCTCATCAGTCCGTACACGTACACTGCCTCAGGTTCAGCGATCGAGTGCCCACTGCGCGCAGCCTCCCGCGACTGAGCCAAGGGCCGAGGAGTTTCGAGCTCCCGAGGAGAATCGGCGGTGACCCGCACGCGCTCTCTCATCGTCGGGAGAGCCGTTCGCGTACGTCGGCGACAAGACGCCGGCTGACAGGTATCTCGATCTCTGGCAGCCCCACGAACGGGGTCGGACCGCCAAGTCGCACGTTGACGATGGCGTCCGATCGAACCAGAAACGAACGATGCACCCTTATGAAGCCTGACGACGACCATTGGTCGTCGAGTTTGGAGATCGGAGTGCGGACGAGGAAGTCGCCGTTGGCGGTCCAGAGACGTGAGTAGTCGCCTTGAGCGTGGACCCACCTCACTTCGCTGCGACGTACGAATCGGGTTTCACCTGCGATGGTCACGGGGATCCGCTCGTCCGGCTGTGCGATTTCGCCTGGCGTGCTTGCTCTGATAGCGCGGCCGACGGCCACGCGCAGTCGTTCGGGTCGGACGGGCTTGAGAAGGTAGTCCACGGCGGCGACGTCGAATGCTTCGACCGCGCGATCGTCGGCAGCGGTAACGAACACGACCGCCGGCCGCAGGTGAAACTGCTGAAGTGTCCGGGCGAGGTCGAGCCCGGAAAGGCCCGGCATATGGATGTCGAGGAACACGATCTTGGCTGGCTCTTCGCTCAGCAGTCGCAGGGCTTCCGCTCCAGTGCGTGCAAGTCGAATGCGACCGATGCGTTCATCTGCGCGAAGAAGCAATGCCAGTTCGTCGAGGACGGGGCCTTCATCGTCTGCAACCAGGACGTCCGTCATGTGGTCCCCGTCTCATGATCTGGTTGAGACCGTGGCACTCGAATCCGTATGAGGGTTCCGGCGCCCTCTGCGGTCTCTACGACAACACCGTTGCCGTAGAGACGGCGCAATCTCATGTCAACGTTTCGCAGCCCGACATGATCGGATTCCGCGCCGCTGAGCAGCGCCCGGGCCATCTCGGGATCCATACCGACGCCGTCGTCCTCTACTGTGATCTCGGTGTGAGCGCCGAGGTCCTCGCTCGCGATGGTGAGGAGTCCGCCGTGGGCCCCTGGCTCAAGACCATGTTTCACTGCRTTCTCTACGAGCGGCTGCAATGCCAGGTACGGCATCACCGTGGTCAATGTTTCGGGTGCGATTCGCAGGCGAACGGTCAAGCGGTCGCCAAACCGGGCGCGTTCCAGCTCGACATACGAATGGATGGATCGAAGCTCGTCAGCGAGAGTCGTGAACTCGCTGTGTTGCCGGAACGAGTACCGTGTGAAATCTGCGAACTCGAGCACCAGCTCCCGGGCACGAGGAGGGTCGGTGATGATGTAGGAGGAGATCGCTGTGAGGGCGTTATAGATGAAGTGTGGGCTTATCTGAGCGCGGAGGGCGAGGAGCTCCGCTTCAGCAAGCGCGGATCGTGACCGTTCAAGTTGCCCGAGCGCGATCTGACCTGCGAACCAGTCAGCGACCCCGCCTGCGGCTCGCACCAAGGGGGCACGGACGGGGTCGTCGAACGCGATCACCGCTCCCCAGACTGCCCCGTCGACCAGGATGGGGGCGCCGACTGCTCCAAATCCGCCTTGCTCGCCGTGCCGCCGAATGTAGATCTGATGCCGGTCTGTTGACGTCAGCTGCTCTGAGATAGTCGACACTGTTTCAGCAAGCCCGTCGGCTGGCCCATCGAACGCGATCTCACCGTTAGGTCCGGTCAGCGCAACCGCTCGTGCTCCAAGTAGTGATCGCACATGTCGCGCTGCACGTGCGAGGTCCGTATCTCCCGATCTTCGGATGTCCGCGGCTGCCTTCCGTGCAGTATGCAGGGTGCGGTAGGTAGCTCGTTCTTCGCGGGATCCGAGGTCTTTTGAACCCATCGCAAGTCTCCGAGCCAGGAGCAGCACGATGACGAGTGCGGCGCCGATACCGGCGCCGCACAAGAGGAGCACGTCATCGGGCATCCCCACATTGTAGGACTCGACGTGCATTGTCACAGGGTGATATTCAGCAACAGCGCGAGCCCGGGTTCGCGTCTTGCTCGGCATAGTGCCGGCGCCAGAACTCTCGGACGCTCATTGGTTCAGTACCCGGGTGAGCCATGCGATGATGCTCCGAGTAGGTGCCGTAAGAGGCGTCCCCCATCAGATTTGTGGTGTACCACCAGACTGCACGCCCCGCCCGGCGGAGCTCGCGCCCGGCGCGGGAGAGGATCCTCCCCCGCACCGGGCGCTCAACTGTGGTGCTCACTCAATGCCCTCGCGAAACGGAGGGGCGCAGCTCGTCGGGAAGCTCCAACCATTCCTTCTCGATTGCACGCTCGGTCCGAGTGGCGATCAGGCCGTCCGGCGCGAACCGGCGAGATGCGATGGCCGCGTCCTCGTGGTTCTCTCCCCCACCCTTCATGACGTTCCGGATTGCGGAGATCACAGCGACGAAGAT
Organism: Microbacterium sp. 05N427; assembly: GCF_056397105.1. NCBI lineage: Bacteria > Bacillati > Actinomycetota > Actinomycetes > Micrococcales > Microbacteriaceae > Microbacterium > Microbacterium sp. 05N427. The sequence continues at coordinate 43,811 of NZ_JBFTMT010000018.1, read as the reverse complement.
CACGATGATGGTCAACGTCACGAAGATGACGCTGAGAACCCCCTGAATCATCGTGTTCCTCACCACTGCTTCCATCGCCGTCACCGTCTTCGCGGTACCGAAAGAGGTCTTCCCCTCGGCCAGGGCCGCTCTGAATGCCCCGTTGCTCGCGAAGTATCCGATCGCCGGCAGCGGCGAGAAGATCTTGTACATGGATGCCGTGATGGTGACCGCTGCGGTGAACGCAAGCGGGACTGCCACGATCCAGAGCCACCGCGCATAGCTTCGACCTCGTTTGGCGATGATAGCCAGCACCACCGAGAACGCGATGGCCGACAGCAGCTGGTTGGCGATACCGAAAAGCGGGAAGAAGGTGTTGATTCCGCCGAGCGGGTCGGTCACGCCCAGAATAAGGATCGACCCCCACCCGGCGACCATGATCGCTGTGGTGATCCAGACTCCGGGCCGCCACGTGACGTCCTTGAACCGCGGGATGAACGTGCCGACCGCGTCCTGCAGCATGAAGCGGGCGACACGGGTGCCCGCGTCAACAGCGGTGAGGATGAACAGCGCCTCGAACATGATCGCGAAGTGGTACCAGAACGCCATCAACGCGGTGCCGCCGAACGCCTGCTGCATGATGTGTGCGATTCCGAGGGCGAGCGTCGGTGCGCCTCCTGTGCGGGAGACGATCGTCTCCTCACCAACATTTGCTGCCGTCTGCGACAGAAGCTCCGGGGTGAGATGAACACCTGTGATTCCCAGCGAGTTCACCCAGGCGACCGCGCCTTCCACGGTGCCTCCGGTAGCCGCTGGCGAGGAGTTCATGGCGAAGTAGATGCCCTGGTCGATCGAGACGGCCGCAACGAGCGCCATGATCGCCACGAACGACTCCATGAGCATTGACCCGTACCCGATGAATCGCGTCTGGCGTTCCTTCTCCACCAGCTTCGGGGTCGTTCCGGACGCGATCAGTGAATGGAACCCGGACAAGGCACCGCACGCGATGGTGACGAACAGGAACGGGAAGAGTGGCCCGGCGACAACGGGCCCGGCGACACCTGAAGCGAACTGGCTGAACGCGGGGACGTGGATCGCTGGCATGACGATCACGATCGCGCCGGCGAGAACGACGATGACACCGACCTTCATGAACGTGGAAAGGTAGTCGCGTGGTGCGAGCAGGAGCCACACGGGAAGGACTGCGGCGACCAGGCCGTAGATGATTATGCCCCACGCGATGGTCTCCTTGGGGAGGTGGAAGATCGCGACGCCCCAGTCGGTTCCGGCCACCCATCCGCCGGCGATGATCGCACCCATGAGCAGGACGAACCCGATGATCGAGACTTCAGTGATGCGTCCCGGGCGCAGGTAGCGCAGGTACACCCCCATGAACAGAGCGATCGGGATGGTCATCGCCACGGAGAAGACACCCCAGGGGCTCTCACCAAGAGCGTTGACGACAACGAGCGCGAGGATCGCGATGATGATGATCATGATGAGCAGCGAGGCGATGATTGCCGCGGTTCCGCCGAAACGTCCCAGCTCCTGCTTGGCCATCTGACCGATGGTGCGTCCGCCGCGACGCATCGAGAAGAACAGGACGAGGTAGTCCTGCACCGCCCCTGCGAACACAACACCGACGATGATCCAGAGGGTTCCCGGCAGGTAACCCATCTGCGCCGCGATGACAGGGCCGACAAGGGGTCCGGCTCCCGCGATGGCGGCGAAGTGGTGGCCGAACAGCACTCGACGGTCAGTGGGCGTGTAATCCTTGCCGTCGTTCTTATATTCGGCAGGGGTTGCCCTGCGGTCGTCGGGCCGGGTGATGTACTTCTGAATAACCTTGGAGTAGAACCGGTAGGCGATCAGGTATGTGCAGACTGCGGCAAAAACGAACCACATGGCGTTGACGGTCTCGCCGCGAACGATGGCGAGCATCACCCATGCGACACCGCCGAGCACAGCGATCGCCGCCCAAAGAAGGACCTTGGACAGCGTCCAACGCGCTTCCTTCGCGCGTGCGTCATCGGGCACGGCCGTAGGGGGTAGCGAACGATCGATGAGGATCGTCTCACCGCCACTCGTGTCGGTGCTGCGTGCGCCGGAATCGTCGACTGCCATACGAGTTCTCCTCATAGTTCTTCGCCGCCTCGTTGCGACCTCGTCATGCTAGGAGGGAGCGTCGCGTGCGGCGTGCCGAGTGAGTCCGGGCATCGCCCGATGCGACGAGTGGCCGTTTCTGTGCGACGAGCGGACCCCTGTTTGTAGACGAACGGGCGATGGTTCGGCCCCGAGGTTGCGGTCAGCTCTGGGAGTTCTCTTCCACGCTGATTTGCGTTGGGAACATCTGTTCTGCGATGCGTTTCCCGCCGCGCACGCTGATTGCTGCTGCCGCGGCGACATACTCGCTGGCCGGGTCCCACGGGCGGTACCAGTCCAGTCGGTGAGCGTGGCGGGATTGTCGAGCACGTACGCGTACTTGTTGAGCGTCTGCCCAAGGGTTGCGACGCCTCGCCAGGTCTCGGCTTGCATCCAGGACGCAAGCCCCGATTGGTAGTCGCGGGCGTAGTAGTGCTCAGGCCGGCGACAGGGTTGGTMTGCTCGCTCGTGTACCCGACCGGCGTCCTCGTGGTCGCGATGGGGAGGTGGACGGACGCGAGCTTGTCTTCCTGCCCGGGGGCCGCCTCGGTTCCTGCGCCGGCGTAGAGCGTGCCCGTGGCCGGCTCGAGGACATCGAAGTCGGAGTAGCTCGACGCGGAGGTTGTGACTCCGTCCGCTCCCGCGGTCGCGCGGACGGTGCGCTGCCGGTCCAGGTACAGCCACGCGCTCGCCGTGCCGGAGCCGGTGGTCGTGATCTGGTGGTCTGGTCCTTGAGGCCCATAGACAAGGCTCGTGGTCAGGGTGCCCGTGTCCCATGCGATCGGCGTCAGCCCGTCGTTGAACACCCGGGCGGTCTTCCCGCCGAACATCGTGAGGTCACCGACGCCCGGGCAGCCGGGGGTCGTGCCTCCGATGCCGCACCCGGTGAGGTGCGGGCCTGCACCGTTGCCGTTCTTCTTGTTGTCGTTCTTGTCGTCGGCGAGCCCGGTGGGCAGCATCTGGGTCACGGTTCGGGCGAGGCCGTCGTACGTGTAGGCGGTGTTCTGTCCGTCGTCGCGGGTCTGGGCGAGGAGCCGGCCGGTGTAGTCGAACGTGTTCTTCGCGGCCACCGTCGTTGTCTCCGTCTTGCCGGAGTTCCCCTTCACTTGCCGAGTCGACTCCGTCGACTGGACCGTCAGGTTCCCCGCAGGTCGACCTTGCTGTGACGGTGCTGGTGGCGGTCAGCCGATGGTCAGGTCAGACGGACAGCCGCGCTCCTGAACTATCAAGGATCTCGATTTCGTCATCAACCGTGAACGTCAGAGAAATACCTCCTGTGACGTATGAGACCTCGACATCCCCCGTGGTGAACGCACTGGATCTGACGACGAAAGAATCGCCTTTCAGGAGGACATACTCGGTTCCCCACGGTTCGAAATATATCGAACACTGTTCTTCATCCAAACAGGACAAGCGGATGCTTGGCTGATGCTCGCTGACGCTCGTCACGGAGTACCTCCCAGGACTTTGATGATGTTGTTAAGCAGTTCCACTCGGACAGGTGCGGCTGCACCTCCCTTTCCAGCTTCTACCGCCAAACGATAGAAGTTTCTCAACGTCGTTGCAGACTCCACAGTCAATCCCGGTATCTGGGACAACTCGGAAGCCGTTCGCGCCCCGATGAGTTCGGCTGCCCCGCTCATCCCTGTCCCCCAAATTTGGTTGCCCCATGAGCCCAAGGTTGGCCCCGTAGGGACCAATGCATTGAGGTCAGCGACCGTTGGCTCCGCAACGATTGCCACGGCCTCTCCGCCGGATGCAGTAACGGCCGTTTCGCCGGCAACACCGATGCCAGCAGCGGTGCCGTCCGCTGCGGCCGCGCCGGCGCCCACTCCGACTGCGGCGCAAAATCCGGTAGTCGCGAGCACGCAGGCGACGATTGCAGCTGCGGCAACGACGCCCACCGCGATCCCGAGGCCCAACAACCAGGAGTTCGGATCGAGGCTGATGCCGGTGACCTGACAGGTTCCGCTCGTGATGAACCTCGGATTGCAGATGGGGTTGCCGGAGTACTGTCCGTTGTCACTTCCTGGGTTGGACGGGTCCGTTTGCGGTGTGGGTCCGTAGCTGGGGCCGCCATCTTGGGGTCCGTATTCGATAGGTTCACCGCTACCAGGTCCGGAATCCCATCCTCGGTCGACAGCGCACCCGTTCATGGGTGAGCAGTTGTCGTTGACCGCGATAACGAGCGGCGTGTCGTGGCAGCCGTAGTTGTACTCATACGCGCACGGCCGGTTCCCCAACACATCGACGAGCGTGGCTGGGTTGTCGAGCACGAACGCGTACTTGTTCAACGTTCGGGGCTGTGCCAGGTTCCCCGCCCACTTGTCGCCCTGGATCCACGATGCGAGTCCGGGCTGGTAGTCGCGGGCGTAGTAGTGCTGCAACCCGGCAACCGGGTTCGCCTGCTCACCGGTGTATCCGACCGGGGTCCGTGTGGTCGCGACCGGGAGGTGAATTGCAGTGAGCTTGTCCTCCTGGCCGGGTGCAGCCTCGGTTCCGGCACCGGCGTAAAGAGTGCCGGCGGCGAGCTCGAAAACACCGAAGTCCGTGTAGCTCGAGGCACTCGTCGTGACTCCGTCCGCACCCGCTGTCGCCCGGACCGTGCGCTGCCGGTCCAGATACAGCCACGAACTCGTCGTGCCGGCGCTGGTGGTGGCGACCTGGTGGTCCGCGCCCTGGGGTCCGTAGACCAGGTCGGTGGTTTGGGTGAGGAGCCTGCTGCTGCAGTCGAACGTGTTCTTCGCCGTGACGGTGGTCGTGTCGGAGTGGTCGAACGTGTTCGTCACCACGGTCTTCGCCGGAGCATCCAACGACAGTCCCGCATCGGGGGTCGTGGTCCGGTCGGTCTCCTGGTTCGCCGCCGTGTACGTCGCGGAGAAGCGCACCAGTTGACCGGTGAGACGATCGGTGTCGGTGCCAGAAGTCTGGTTTCCGTTCGCGTCATACCCGTACGTCGCCTTCACCCCATCCGTGCGGGAGGAGGCGGTCAGGCGTCCAAGCGGGTCCGTCGAGACCGCGCTGGCGGCGCCACACCACGGAGAGACTCCCGGATCCTCGCCCCGCTCGCTGCCCTACGCGGCCGTTGCGGTGAGTTCACGGATCGCACGTAGCGATGCAGAAACCACGCTCTCCTTCTCTTCCGTCATCACGCTCCGATGGTCAAACAGCAGATCAGCATTCACAAGCTCCAGCCGACCCCACTCACTTCGCGCCTTGTCGAAACAGTCCTGACCGACCAGACCTTCTAGTGCATAGATCGCGCCCTTCAATCTGGCGACAGTTCGCGAGTACTCTCGCGAACGCAAGTCATAATCGTCGATTGCCTGCCTAATTATGGCCATCGTACGCTCGACCCTTTCGAGCAAGTCATTGTCATTACACATTGCAGTTCCAATACCCTATGGACGTAGCTTTCCATAACTGACGGTCACGACACGTCCACTTGACTCCACAACGACGCTCACGTCGTTCTCTGGGCTGTAAAAGATCGTGCGGTCGTTACGGCTCAAGGTTGCGAAGCCATTTTCTACCGCGTCTACGGCGACACGATCTGAAAGCCACTCCTCCGTATCCCGCCACGCGGCTCTGAGGCCTTCTCCATCGCCACCGGCCACGTATCTGCTTCGGAACGGAACGATCCTGATGAGAGACCGGTCCTTCTGAACTCTCGAATTTTCCGCCGCGCTAACGAGCAGCCTAGCGCGGGGACTGTCCGCAGGAACGAGAAACGAAGCTCCAAAGAGCACTGCTGAGAAATCATCTTTCATTTGGAGGAATCGCGCTCACTAGAACCGTGCCGCCGGGACGCCAGGAATGAGAAAGACGTACGGAAGCAGCAAACAAATGATAGCAAATGCCAACAGCTTGACTATCGACTTCGTGGGAACTCTACCGTCCACTTTGACTGCAATACAGGCAAGCAAGACCATGATTGCAACTTGAATCAGGACAAGCAGCAACCAATGGAGCGCTGAGTCGAAGCGCGCGATAATGTTGCCACTGCTAACGGCGATCCAAAAACCACCGCTAACAGCCACCCAGTACGCAGTGAGATACCACCAAAGATCCTTGTTTGTACTCAAGTACTTTACCGCGACGGCAAATAGTGAACTTATGACAGCAAAGGCAACTAGTCCCGGCACATAGAAAGTTGACGACCCAACAACCTTCACGACGATTGAGACCAGGATGAAAATCCCAATGCGCAGAACGAAATGCTTCTTTTGACGTAGCGACAAGACAACAACGGGTGCCATGTATATTACGCCGATCCCAAACGGAAAGACCGAGGAGACGAGGTCAGGACTCCAGTCAAAGTTTGCAGGTTCCTTGCCTACAATGACACTCCACACCTGGAGAAGAAATGCCCAGACGAAAGAGAAGGCAGCAAACGCCAGCGTACCAGCCCAAACTCTAAACTGTCTCATTGCGCCGCACTTTCAAGGCCGTAACCAAGGCGACTCCAAAAGTACCACGGCAGATAGCTTTGGAACCAGTTGCGGCTGTTTGGACCGGTAGCCTCGATTCGAAGCCCCCGGCCGTTGTCATAGAATGAGAACGTAATTACGTTGCCCGCTCCTTCCGGATGTCCAGGCAATGACGTAAACGATAGGCTGTTGGACCCAACTTCCGTGACGCGAATCGGTGCTTCACCAAAGCATGCGATGAATGTCTTTACGCAGAGATTGAACTCTTGGCCCACTTTTGGGTTGTTCTTGGCGTCAAACGGGAACAGCTGTTCGAGATGGCTTGAAAAGTAGCGGAAAGCCTCCTCATTGCTGCCCCATCGGTATTTGTCACCATTGGCCAGATAGAAATCGCACTGATAGTCATAGGAGGATGTTGACCAGTTACTGGGGCACATACCTCCAGAGCTAGCGTAGTCGCTTTGCTGACTATTGGTTGATGGACCCTCCTGCGTGGTTCCCCCGGTGGGTTCGTTGGAGACCCAGGGATCAGGTGCAGGTCCACTCGGGTTGGCCCAATTGAAGCTGGGCGGGGTGTTGCCGTCTACGGTGGTGACGCCGGGCTTGGGCTGGAGGTTCCAGGAGCCGTGTCCGTCTGAGCGGACGTCGTACGCCGGGTCCCACGGGCGGTTACCCATCCAGTCGGTGAGCGTGGTGGGGTTGTTGAGCACGTACGCGTACCTGTTCAACGTTCCGGGCTTTGCCAGGTTTCCCGCCCAGGTGTCGGCTTGGATCCAGGACGCGAGCCCCGATTGGTAGTCGCGGGCGTAGTAGTGCTGCAACCCAGCAACCGGGTTGGCCTGCTCGGCCGTGTAGCCGACCGGGGTCCGTGTGGTCGCGACCGGGAGGTGAATTGCTGCGAGCTTGTCCTCCTGCCCAGGTGCCGCCTCAGTACCCGCGCCGGCATAGAGAGTGCCGGCCGCGGGCTCGAGAACACCGAAATCCGTGTAGCTCGAGGCACTCGTCGTGACACCGTCCGACCCGGCCGTGGCCCGGACCGTGCGCTGCCGGTCCAGATACAACCACGAGCTCGTCGAGCCGGACCCGGTCGTTGTGACCTGGTGGTCCGCGCCCTGCGGTCCGTACACGAGATCCGTGGTCAGCGTGGAGGTGGCCCACGCGATCGGCGTCAACCCGTCGTTGAACACCCGCGTCGCGGCCCCACCGAACATCGTCAGGTCACCGACACCGGGGCAACCCGGGGTCGTTCCCCCGATCCCACAGCCGGTCAGGTGCGGACCCGCACCGTTCCCGTTGCCCTTGTTCTTCTTGCTCTGATCAAGCCCGGTCGGGAGAGTCTGGGACACGGTGCGTCCCAGTCCGTCATACGTATACGAAGTGTTCTGACCATCGTCCCGGGTCTGGGTGAGCAACCGGCCGCCGTAGTCGAACGTGTCCTTCGCCGTCACCGTGGTCGTTTCGGTGTGACCAGAGTTGCCGTTGACCTGACGGGTCGACGCGGTCGACTGGCCAGTGAGGTTCCCGGCATGGTCGAACGTGTTCGTCACCACCGTCTTCGCCGGGCCGTCCAATGACAGTCCCGCATCCGGGGTCGTGGTCCGGTCGGTCTCCTGGTTCGCCGCCGTGTACGTCGCGGAGAACTTGACCAGCTGCCCGGTGAGACGATCGGTGTCAGTGCCAGTGGTTTGGTTGCCATTCGCGTCATACGCATAGGTCGCTTTAGCTCCGTCGGTGCGGGTGGAGCCGGTCAGGCGTCCGAGCGGATCGTAGGCGTAGTCCGTCGTCAGCGACTTGGYCGCTCCCGCCTGCACGAACTGGGTGGTGTTCCCCGCCTTGTCGTAGGTGTAGGTGAAGTGCAGCGGAAGACCGTCGGCCGCGGTCAGCGCCGCGATCGGGCACCCCGGGGCCACTCCCCCGTTCCCGCACCCCGGACCAGTCGTTCCGTCCGACGGCGTCGACGGAGTCGGCGTGGTGGAGGGGCTCGGCGTGGGTGTGGGTGTCACAGACGGGGTGGGCGTGGGAGTCGGTGATGCGCCGGGGCAGCCCGGGGTGGTTCCGCCGTTGCCACACCCGTTGCCAGCACCGTTTCCCTTGCCATTCCCCGTGCCGTTGCCGTTCGCGGAGACGGTGGGAGTAGGGCTCGGTGTCGGGACCGACGGGGACGATGTTGCCGGAGCCATCGTCGGGGCCGTCGGTGCCTTCGACACCCCCGCGCCCGGGGCCACGGTCGTGTTCGGTGCCGGATCCTTCGGCGCACTCGCACCGGTCCCCGTCGCCACCTTCGCGTCGGGGTTCACCGTCGTGCTGCCTGTGTGCAGGATGTCGGTGATGCGCCCTGTCGGGTCGTACCCATACGTGCTGGTCGTGCCGTTCGACCGGTTCGCAGTCGTCAACAGCCCAGACGCGTTGTAGGCATACGTGCTGGTCCCGGTCGGATCCGAGATCCCGGCAACGAGCCCGGCACCATCGAGCGTGTAGCCCACCTGGGTGCCGTCCGGATACGTCAGCGAAGTGCGCGCACCGCCACCGTCATACCCGTACGACACCGACTTCGCGTCGGCGGTGCCGGCTTTGGCGGTCTCCATCTTGGTGAGCCCGTCGGGGGTGTAGTCCCACGTAGTCTTGCCGGTCGGGTCGACCATCTGCGTGAGCTGCCCGGCCTTGTCGTACGTGAACGACGCTGTGCTGCCGTCCGACGGAGAGACCTTGGTGATGCGCCCGTCCGCATCCCGCGAATAGGTGGTCTTCTTCCCGTTGCCGTCGGTGACGGTGCTGGTGCGCGACGCCGCGTCGTACGTGTACTTCGTCGTGTCGCCGACCTGGTTCGTGGACTTCGTCAACGCACCGAGCGGGTCGTACTCGTACCCGGTCTTGCCGCCCTTCGCGTCCGTCACCTGGGTGAGACGGTTCGCCGGGTCGTACGCGTAGGTCGTGGTCACGTTCGTGTCCGCCGAGGACGCCGCGTCAACCTTGGCGTTCTCGACGACCTGCGTGAGGTTCGCGTTCTTGTCGTGCCCGTACGTGGTGACCACGCCGAGCGGGTTCGTCTCGGACTTCAGCACCCCGGCCTCGGTGTATGCGTACTGGGTGGTCTCGCCGTTCTGGTTCGACTGCGACGCCAGCAGGTTGGTGGGCGTGTAGCCGAGGCTGATCGTGCCACCGCGAGGATCCGTGACACCCGTGATGTTGCCGGCCGGGTCGTAGGCGTAGTTCGTGACCGCGCCCTCGCCGTCCGTCACCGAGGTCAGCTGACCGGCCGGGTCGTAGCCGAACTGCTGCGTGCGCCCCGCACCGTCGGTGGTCTTCACGACCCGGCTCGCCGCGTCGTACTCGTAGGAGGTCACGCCGCCCGCGGGGCTCGTGACCGTCACGGCCCGGTTGAGCTTGTCGTAGGCCGTGGCCGTGGTCCGCCCGAGCGGATCCGTGCTGCCGGTCACATTGCCGGCCTTGTCATACGCGTATGTCGTGACGGCACCGGTCGGATCGGTGACCTTTGACACACGCCCGGCAGCGTCGTAGGAGTACGTGGTTGCTTCGCCGTTCGCGTTCGTCACCTTCGTGACGCGACCTGCCTTGTCGTACCCGTAGGCGGTCTTCCCACCCTTCGCGTCCGTGACGGTTGTCGGCCGGTTCATCGCGTCGTAGGCGTACGACGTGACCGCGCCGGTCGGGTCGGTCACCTTCGTGAGGTTCTGGTTGCCGTCGTACTCCTTGCGGATCTGCCCACCGTTCGGGTCCGTCACCGCGGTGACCAGTCCCTCGCCGTTGTAGGTGTACTTCGTCACGCCCCCGTCCGGATTCGTGACCGAGACGCGGCGGTACTCGCTGTCGTACCCGTACGTGGTCACGCCCCCGGCCGGATCCGTGACCTTCGAGACCTGCAGGCCGTTGTTGTACGCATAGGTCGTCGTACCGCCGTTCGCGTCCGTAGCCGTCGCGAGGCGGTTGTCTGCGTTGTACGTGTAAGTCGTGGTCGCACCGTCCGCGTTCTTCCGCGACGTCAGGTTTCCGACCGCGTCGTAGGCGAATGCTGACACCGCTCCGGTGGGGTCAGTGACCTGGGTGAGTCGGCTCGCGGCGTCGTAGGCGAGCGTCGTCACGCCCCCTGCGGCATCGGTGATGCCGGTCAGGTTGCCGTACCCGTCGTACGAATACGCCGTGACGTTGCCGTTCGGATCCGTCCGCGACGCGAGGTTGCCCGCATCGTCATAGGTCGACGCCCACACGGCGCTGTCTGGTCCAGTGACTCCGGTCACCCGGCCCTTCGCATCCACCGCGTACGTGGTGACCGCGCCGTCTGCAGCAGTCGTCTTCGACACGTCACCGCTGCTCGTGTAGGCGACCTTCGTGGTCGTGCCGTCCGCCTGCGACACCTGCACCGGCCGTCCCTGCGAATCGTATGAGTACGAGGTCGTGTGCCCGTTGGCGTCCTTCTTCGACGACGTGTCCCAGTTCGAATACCCGGTCTCGATCGTGTTGTTCAACGGGGTGACGACCTTCACCACACGGCCCTGCTCGTCCCGGGTGAACGTCGTCTTCGCGCCCGTCGTGTCGGTGTACACGGTGTCGTTGCCGTTGTACGCGAGCGTYGAGATCGACCCGTCGCCGTTGACCTGCTTCACCACCCGGCCCTGGTCGTCATAAGTGTTCGTGACGAACGTGACGCCGTCCGCGGCTGTGACGGTGGTCATCCGCTTCCCGTCGTCGTACCCGTATGCGGTGGCATGCCCGAGCGGGTCAGTGATCGACGTCAGCTGGTCGCCCGAGTACGCGAACGACCACACGGCGCCGTCCGGCCGCGTCACCTTCTCGATGCGCCCGTCCGCGTTCATGGCGAACCCGATCACCTGCGCGCCCGGCTCCGTCACGGACGTGAGGGGACCGTTCACGGTGAGGGTGACCGGTGTCACGATCGGCCCGCCCGACGATCCGTCCGGGGCGACCGGCCACTGCGTCTTCGGCACCGGCGACGTCCACGTCGTCTGCTGGTACGTGTAGGTCCAGACGTGACTCTGCCGGTCGGTCCGCTTCTCCAGATCGCCCTTGCCCGTCACCGGGTTCACGGCGAACACCATCGTCGACGTGTCCGGCTCCGTCGCTGTGATGTGCTTCGCCGCCTGGCCGCTCGTGAGAGTCGTATCGCCCGGCGCACCCAGGTCGCTCGTCAGTTTCGTGTACACGCCCGCATAGACGGGCTTGTACGTGCCGTCGCCGTTGCGGGTGAACGGAATCGTGTGCCCGTCCGGATACGTCACCAGCACGGATCCGTCCGAGTACGTCTGCGCCGAACCGGTGATCTGCGAAGACCACCCTCGGCCGAACGCACCGACACGGGAATCCATCGAGTTATACGTGAGGTTCACCGGCGTCTTCGACCCTCCCGGGCCGGTCACCGTGAACACATCCGCCTTCTGCAGGAAGTTGCCGGTGCCGAAGTTGACCGGGTCGGATCCGTACCGTGCCCAGTTCGCGAACCCGAGACCGAACAGATTCGCCAGCTCCGCCGCGGACGGCACGGCCGGGAACGCCGACTGCCCCGCGCTCGCGTCACCGCAGGTGATGCCCTGATCCAGCAGCTGCCGCCCGATCGCCGTGACGATCGCATCGACCTGGAACCCGTATTGCTGTCCCTGGTACGAGCTCATGATCGCGGGGTGGTCGAAGTTGTGGTCGTTGAATCCGAAGAACGTGTGCGCATACACGCCAGGCAAGTTCCGGAACGCTGAGTACGGGTACTCCGTTCCGTTGGTTGCCCCCATGTTCACACCGGCGGCAGGACGTCCCGTGAACCTGGTCCACTCGTCCAGAGTCTTTTGCGCGAACGCCACGTTGCTCGAGTACATGGTGGAGTACGACATGGCTCCGCCGTCGCTGGCCGTTCCCCAGGGTCTGCCTGTGAGGCCGTTGAGTGCGATCGTCAGCGACACGTTTGCGTCCTGCATCATGTCCGCACGTGTCTGCTCTGAGACAGGGTCCTGGGATGCGTCACGGGTGATGACCACGCTGGTGTCGCAGAGGCCCTCTAGCTGTGCCTTCACGTCTTTCGCGATTTGCGAGGTGATGGGAAGCTCCGAGTATCGAACACCGTCCCACTCCGCCCACGAGTAGTTGTTGTCAGGGTCCAACACCACCTTCGCTGCTGGCGTCCTCGTCGCAGCGAAAATTGGTTGGGCCGTCAAAGCAGAGGCCGCGACTGCCCCGATGACAATCATCGCGAGAGCGGCAGACCTAAGGCCGAGTTTCATCAGTGGGGACTCTCCGGAGCTCTTTGAGGAAAGGAAGTTCATCGGGACACCGCCCACGCGAGGATGTAGCCATTCACGCGACCGGTTTCACCATGCGTGGACGTGATCGCGTATCCGAACTTGCGGACATCGGCGGCCATCAACGGCGATGATCCTGTTCCAGTCACTGTCAGCGAGGCGCTTGCTTGCCCCGCGCCTGATGGGTCAAACCCGAGCATGTATCCGAAGCGAACGTTGCCGCCGCATGAGTTGTCGGGCACGTCTGGGCTGCCGGAGACGCCGCCGCTTTGTGCTGCGGCTTGCGCGTATCTGTCAGCCGCTTGATCGAGGCAAGCGGTTCGTGACAGCGCCGGGATGCCTGCCTGCGCACGAAGGTCTGACCAGTATTGGCCGACAGGCGCATCAGTTCGAGAACCGGTAATGGCTCCGCTGTTGCGGGGATTCAGGGTCATCGTTCCGTCAGTCGGGTCTGCAGAGCTTTCGGGTGCGTTGGCACCCGGCTTCTGCGTCGAAGGGGTCGGCGAGGGTGTGTTCGGCGCGGTCGTGCCCGGATGCTTGGTGACGGTGACCGTCGGAAGCTCGCTGATCGCTTCACCACGGCTTTCGCCAGGGTGGTGGCGGAGCGCTCCTGAAAGTCCGATTGCGACTAGCGCGATGACTGTTGAAAATGCGATCGCGACGAAGGTGACAAATATCCAGATCTGCTTCCGCTGCCGACTGCTGACCGCGGTCCCATCCGATTCGTTTTGACGCGCCACAGCTGATCCTCCGTTGTCGTCGTTCTGTCTGCGACTCCGGTGCCACGTAGCTTCGGTGCCAGGTTGAGAGAACGCTCTTCTCAATACCTCGGTGCTATATGTCGGCTCGCCGCTGTACACGGCGTCCGATGACAATGCGTGAGCGCACAGGACCACGCGCGATTCCAGCCCCTGTCCCCGACAGCGGCGCTCCGCACGCGGTCCTTGCTTCGAGATCGTTAGGGCGTCGACGTAACCGGAGCGGCTTGAGTAGTGATCTGTGCCTCAAATGCACCGCTGTTGTCGGTGGAGTTGGAGTCGTTGACTCGCAGAACGAGCTCTCCCGCAGCATCTGCCGTAAACGTCGCGGACTTGCCGATCTTGATCCACGGGCCGTTTCCGACTCGTCCGATCAGGGTCCCTACCGGGAGGTCCGCACGGGATGACCAGCCGTCAAGTTTGGGGGTGCAGAGATGGCCTGCTCCCAGGGTCCGATTACCGTCGGCGTCCAGTTCCGGACGGCCTGAGCATTCAGGTTGTCCTTCCCAGCCGTAGAGGACTGAGCCGCCCGCAGTCACGCTCACCTTGTCGCCGACAGCGACCCGGATTCCGGTGCTGACGGAATCACTCGTTGCATCAACAGACGCATTCGCCATCGGGTTGCGGAACCTGATCACCGACGCGATCACAGCTTGCCCGTTCGCAGTCGGATGGAATGACTCGGCCAGGTTGTTGTACACCGGACCATTGATCCACGGCGCCCCTCCACACACGCCGTGCCCGTTGAACGTGTCCCGGATGTCGACGAAAGTGAAGCCCCGACTGTCCGCGAGTCGGTGCATCATGCCAGCGAGTTGGTCGGCGATCGCGTTGATTGCCGTCCGCTTCGCGATCGACCAGTTTCCCGACTGTTCACAATTTCCGGTGAGGTCGAAGAGTCTGGGGTAGCCAACGACCTGCACGTCAGCCGCCGGCGCCTTCTGGCGGATCGACGTGTAGAGGGCGTCGAGTGAAGCCGGAAGCTGATTGAGCGCGGCGCCGACCTTGCTCTGGAGGTAGGCGCTGCATTCAGAGTCGGTCATGAACAGGCAGGACGTCAGCGTGGGTACGAACCCGAGATCGTTGCCACCAACGGTGAGCGTCACATGTTCGGCACTCTGGAGTGCGTTTGTGATCAATGGTTCTGCAGCTGTCCCTGTTCCCAGGACGTCTGCAACTTTGGCGCCCGAGCATGCGAACGAAGTGGTCGCTCCGAGCAGGGCGGGATATCCGAGAGGGCTGTGGAAGCAGGGGCCGCTGGCAAGATCGTAGGTTCCTGTCCCGAGGCCGGCCGCGTATGAGTCTCCGAGTGCTACGTATGTTCCGTGCGCGGGCTCCGCGGTTGCAACTGCCGACGAAGCACCGATGAGCCCAACGGTGATACATGCCAGCGCTGCGGCGGTTGCCAACATCGAGCGAGGACTCAGTTTCATTCGCGTTCCTGCCGTCAAGGTCGAAGGTTTCACGTGGGCCGGTGTGGTGCGATGAGCAACGTTCGGCCCAGCCAACGATCTCCGTAGGTCCGGGCGATTCCACGCCGCTGTGCGGAATTCACGTCGCGCGGGTTTGGGGTTCGCCCTGGTCTCACCTGTGG
Organism: Microbacterium sp. 05N427; assembly: GCF_056397105.1. Classification (NCBI taxonomy): domain Bacteria; kingdom Bacillati; phylum Actinomycetota; class Actinomycetes; order Micrococcales; family Microbacteriaceae; genus Microbacterium; species Microbacterium sp. 05N427. The sequence continues at coordinate 28,645 of NZ_JBFTMT010000018.1, read as the reverse complement.
GGAACTTTTGGTAGCAGCGAACTTCACCTTGGAGGGCTGCGAGGGCGAAGAGACTGCACCTTCGAAAGCACGGACTGGAGGTGGCTTGACGGCGGCGGTATGGCGCGAGCTGTTTGACGCGTTGACCGTCATTGTGAACGACTTCGCTGCCTCGGTGGCTATCAAACGACGTGACCGTCAGTTGCGTTGTTGTGGCGTTTCGGCATGCGCTGGTGCACCGATTCGGTGTGCTACAGCGACGTGCTGCCGTTAGTTGCGCCGTTCAGACTGTGGCCAGTGTTCGTAGAACTCAATGAGCGCGGGGGCTGCCTTGAGCGTGGATCGCTGACTGTTCGTCAGGGAAAGCTCCACTTCGACTGCATGTAGCATCAAGGTCGACAGCACTCAAGGAATCACATCTTGAACTGGGATTTGATCAACGGATCCTCATTGACGCCCCGCATGTTCGAGCGAAAAGCGGTTCGAGTCATGGCGAATGAATCGCCGACCATCTCTTCCTCCTGGACGCATCCTTGAAGCTCGACCAGGCCGGTCAACAGGAGCTTCCGTCGATATATCTCTGGATCGCCGGGGGCGGGGCCGCGATGCGTTCAATGCAGAGTTTCGCGTGGCGGTGTGGACGACCGGCCTGAGAACTGGCCGCCGGCGCTGCCCGGTTATCCTTTGGGCTTCCGGGCTTGTCCCGCGAATATTGGGGCGCGTGGCACCTCGAACTCGTCAGACGCGTGGCTACTCTGCCTGAGTGCCTCTTCGACCCAGGCGCGCCTCATGTTGGCGAGTTCCCTGCGCTCCTTCTTGTTCAGCTTCGCTCGATCCGGGAGCAGTTCGAAGACGTCAGAAACGTAGCTTGCGATGTCGGCCGGGTTTGCCGCGGTTGCGGTGCGCAGTACGTCGATGACGCCGGACGCTGTGGGGTTGTGCTTGAAGAGTCCTACGATTTCTCGCGCGTCTTTCGCGCCCTTCTCTGAGTCCGGCCGGTCCAGGAGCGCGGCAAACTTTGTGGCGATGTGCGCGTCGATGGTGAGCATCAGCCAACCTTGCACGCGCTCCGGTTCGACGTATTTGCTCAGCTCTTCGACTTTCAGGCGTAGTTTGTCCCCGAGTTGCGACTCGTAGGGGATGTACGTATCGACATGGACGCCCTTCACGGTGCCGCGCCCTTTGAGGCCACCGGAATGGTGGGTATTCTCGCTGTAGTCGGTGAGCTCGTTCCGCAGCTTGCTGCGCAGTCCTAGGTCATTGATGATGAGGTCGATATCCTTGCTCGCCTCACCACCGATACGCAGCTTCGTCGCCCACCCACCGATGAGGATTGACGGTTCGAGGTCGTATCCGAGGCTGTCGACTAGGAGTTGCAGGCGCCCGAGTTCGTCAGCGGTTATGACGGTCATCGCTGGTCCCAGTCCCGTCGTGGCACGTATCGGTCCAGCATCGCGTAGCGGAATTCCGCGGACTGCCATCCTGGTGTCGCGAAGAGGTCGGCGATAGTCTGCGCCACGGAAGCCACGCCAAGCCAGGTCTGTGTAGCGCGTTCGTCCGTTCGCACAATCGCAATGTCGTCCCCTTCTGGGAACAAGCGGCCGGCGAGGTCCGCTTCGCCGACGTAGGCGGCGGCCGCGGAGTAGTCGGCGACGGTGTTCACACCCCCCAGATGATGGACGGCAGCATCGAATCCGCCGGCGAAAACCTTCACTCCTTCGCCCGCGAGCGCCCCGATGGCCTCGAACGTGGTTCGTGTGACCGTGTCAGCCGTGATGTTCCGCCAGGCACTCAAAACGGTAACCACCTTGTCGGGACTGGTGACCGAGATCCCTGAACGTCCGAACATCGTGACGGCGCCGATCTCTCGAAGCTTGCGCACGGCGAGATACGTGGTCTGTTCGTGCACACCGGATTCGAAGGCGAGGTCTGCGATCGATTCCCATCGTCGTCGTTCGCGAACCAGCGCATGGTCGGCGATCGTGCGCCAGACGATCTCGTTCTTCTTCATGACGTTCCCTATGTTTTCCTGGATCTGACGTTACAGGAAAACCAAGAACCAAGGATCTATGATTTTCTATAACGCGGGGCTAGATCGCTGCTGTTGTAGCCGCTCAACCAACTGCACCGGTGTTCCCGGGAGAGGGACCTTGGCCACTACCTAGCAGCGAATCGAGCACCTCAGCCGAACCGACAACGCGGAAGGCGGCCCCCGCGTAGCTATCCCTCGTCGTCCTCTGGTCCGAATGTCCGAGTAGCCGCTGAGCCCCAGACAGATCCTCGTCAACCATTGCCACGAGTGTCGCCGCAGTTCGCCTCAGAAGATGTGGAATGAGATCCTCAGCCTTGAGCCCGGTCGCCGCGAGCGATAGGAGGAGTTCTCGATCCTGACGCAGTTCACGAAGTTGCCTACGAAGATTGCGAGCTGCGACTGCGGTGCCAGCCTGGGACTGAATGGCTGGCGCATCTGGAAGCCGGGAGGGCACGTCGGTGCATGATGCGCGCGCCTCCGTGAGCGCCAATACAGCGAACCGTGGGAGACGGATTCGTCGGGCCTGGCCTTTGCCCTTGAGCACGTCCTGTCGCACGACCTCCCATTGTTCACCGTCGACGAGCGTGCCGGTGACGGTGATGACGCCGTTCGTGAGATCGACATCACGATGACGAAGCGCGAGCACCTCGCCGATGCGAAGACCTGATCCGAGCTGCACTTCCACCGCCCATCGAAGATACGGGCGAGCATCAGCAAGCTGAAGCTTGACCCTCTCCTCGCGGCGAATGACCGCCCGGCGCAGCTCTTGCACCTGGTCGACGTTGAGCGCCAACGGCGCTCGTGTTTCGCTGCTGGCCCGCACACGGCGCGGAATGGCGGAGACGGGGTGACGGCTGATGGCATCGCTTTCGAGTGCCATGTCGAGCGCACCTCTGAGGGCTACGCGATCCTGCTTTGCCGAGTGGCCGCTGACATTGATCGCTTCATCACTGAGAAGTCGTTTGCACCGCCCTGGGGTGAGCTGCTCCAGTGTGAGGGCTCCGGCTCGCCGGTTCAGTCGGTCGGCAGCCGCCTGGTAGACGCGGATCGTTTGCGGGCGGACGGCGTCACGTCGGTCTGTGAGCCAAAGGTCCAGGAGTTCAGCGAGTGTTGTCGCGCGTRTGATCTCTGTCGATCCGAAGGCCGCCCGGTGTACTTCGGCGGTTACCCCAGCGACGGCAGCCTCATCCGAGTCGGCAGTGTAAGACACACGGAGCATATTGCCTGCGGCGTCGCGTGTACGTGCGCGGGCTTGGACACGGTTCCCGACTCTGGTGAGACTGATCCCACCGATCTCGCCCGGCCCCAGACGACGACGGGCCATCAGGCGGCGCCCTTCGTCCCGGCAGCGACCCAGGCTTCGAAACCGATGAGGGGGTAGCGGACGTGCTTGCCGACGGGCAAGAACGGTGGCCCGTAGCCGCGCAGGCGCCAGTCTTCGAGGGTCCTGATCGAGATCTGCAGGCTCTCGGCGACCTGCTGCGGGGTAAGGAATACGGGCGTTGCGATGGTGTCCATGTCCACCACATGCGCGGCGCCGTGCAGATCTCTACCGCTCCCGGCTTGATCCGTAGGTTCCGAGGATCCTCGGTAGCTACGGCGACTCACCCCGAATTCTCGCCCCGGAACCGACCAAAGTGGCCTCATACTGGCCATGCTGATCTCGTCCAACATGAAAACACCTCCACAGGATTCGCGTCATTCCGCGAGTGTGGAGGTGTTTGAAGTAGCAGGAGCGGGGCTTGAACCCGCGACCTCACGATTATGAGTCGTGCGCTCTGACCAGCTGAGCTACCCTGCCGCACGGCATCCTCATGGATACTGCGAGCCCCGAGTCAGGATTGAACTGACGACCCCTTCCTTACCATGGAAGTGCTCTGCCACTGAGCTATCGGGGCGCGCTGCCCTCAGAGGGCAACCAGACGAGAATACCAAAGATTCGGCGCACCAACGAATCGTGGCGACTCCGCCGTAACACGGGCGTGTCCGCGTGCGGATCCGTCGATCTCAGTTGGCGTCGAGGATCCTGCGCTGCAGTTCCGCGACGAGCTCGGCGCCGCCGGCGAGGTTCAGTCGGCGTCCGACATCGGGGGCCTCCGGACGGAGGAAGACCCCGCCTGCTTCCTGCACCAGAAGGGCTCCCGCGGCGTAGTCCCACGGGCTCAAGCCGCGCTCGAAGTAACCGTCGAGGCGCCCCGCAGCGACGTACGCGAGGTCGGTCGCGGCGCTGCCTCCGCGGCGAAGATCGCGGGCGATGGGCATCACCCGCCCGACCGTGGCGAGGTCGCCGGCATGCGTGCTCGGGTCATAGCCGAAGCCTGTCGCGAGCAGCGCGCCCGCGGGACCCGGTTCGGCGATGCGCAGGCGCTCGCCGTTCCGGAACGCGCCCTCGCCGCGGACGGCGGAGAAGGTCTCACCCACGACCGGCGACTGCACGACCCCGGCGAGCGCGGTCCATCGGTCGGGGTCGCTTCCGCCTTCGACGGCCGCAATGCTCACCGCGTAGAGCGGGATCCCCGAGGCGTAGTTGACTGTCCCGTCGATCGGATCGACGACCCAGGTGATGCCCGTGGATCCCTCGCCGCCGCCCGACTCCTCACCGAGGAAGCCGTCGCCCGGACGCTCTGCGCTCAGACGCGCACGGATCAGCGCCTCCACCTCACGGTCGGCCTCGGTGACGATGTCGGCCAGCGATGACTTGCTCGCCGCGATCGACACGCCCTCCGCACGCCGCCGCTGCGCCAGCTCCCCGGCCTCGAGCGCGATCTCGATCGCGAGGGCGCGGAGGTCTGCCGCGATCACTGAGCGGCCGGAGGCGTCGGTGCGGCCGGTGGCGCGGCGGGCGGTGCCGGCGGGAACTCGGGCGCGACCGGCGTCGATGGCGCAGCCGGATCCGCGTCGGTCGCAGACGATTCCGCGTGCAGTGCGCCCGTCAGGCCGTGGCCGCCCGCGGTCGGCTGTGCGGCGACATCGGCGACGGGCTGTGCGGGGGCGTCCGGGACAACGGGCGCAGCCTGGACCGGAGCCGGGGCCACCGGCTGAGCCGCTGCATCGACGCCGAGCTGCGCCATGGCGGCCTCGGTCGCGGACTGCGTGGGCACGGGCGGGATCGGCGCGGGGGCCTGCCCGGGAATCGTCGCCCCCGGCGAGGGCACGCCCGTGTAGTACGCGTTCCAGTCCGGGCTGCCGTCCGCGAGGATCGGCAGGGGCGTGCGGCCGTCGGCAAAGGTAGGCCACGGCTGCGGCTCGGCCGCGGGGTAACCGACTGCGGCCGGCGCTGCATAGGCCATGAGCGCAGGCGCGAGAGGCGCGGGCTTCTTCGGAGCGAACAGTGCGTTCAGCAGAGGGATCAGCATCGTGCCCACTGCGGTGAGGATCGTGAGCGCGACGACGATGCGCCAGTACAGCTCGTCGTAGTGGAAGGTGTGCGGGAACGTCAGGTAGAAGACCAGCATCGCGACGAGGCCTGCGAGCAACGCGTACGTCACCCACACGATCGCGCGCGTGAACGTGGTCTCGTGGCGCGCGGCCGCCTTCTGGAACAGCCGTAGGTGCAGCAGTGCGAGCTGCAGGATCCCGACCACGAGCACCAACTGGAAGAAGCGCTCCACGCCGCCGAAGTAGGAGTCGTCAGGCAGCCAGATCTTCACGGCGCCGACCAGCAGCGCGATGATCCAGGAGAGCATGCTGAGCAGCGCGAGCCAGTCCTCACGGTTCGGCGCCAGGCTGGCCTCGAGGATCGCGATCGCCGCGAAGCCCGCGAGCAGCACGATCGTGAGGAATGCGCGGCCGATCAGCCCCTGCTGGTCTCCGATGAGCACCCACACGACGCACACCAGGGCGGCAGCGATGAGGGCGCCGATCGCGATCCAGATCGCTCCGCGGATGAGCAGTGAGGTGTTCGGCCCCGACTTGGCCGATGTCGTCGTGTTCGCCATGGAATCCCCCGTCTGTGGTGCTCTCATCCTCGCACGCACCGACGTGCGTGCTGCGGGCGGATCCACGATCAGGGGAGAAGTCACCGGGGCGGAGCGCTGTGGAGGCCGATGCGGTGCAGAGCGATGACTCCGTCGAGGAGGTCGCGGCGAGCGGTCAGCGTCCGGCGGACCGCTTCGCGAATGCCGCGATGAGACCCTGCGCCTCCGAACCGCCGAACGCGGCGGCGATCGTGCGGGCCTCTTCGTCCAGCTGCTCGGGGAACGTGCGCTCCGCGCGGGAGCGGATCAGGCGCTTCGCCTGCCCATAAGCGCCGAACGCGCCGGACAGCCAGAACCGCGCGACCTCCTCCGCCCTGGCGCGCACGGCGGCCGCGATCGTCGCCGCATCACCCTCACCCACGGCTTCGGCGGCGATACCCCATTCGACGGCCTCCGCCGCCGTGAGCATGCGGTCTGTGAGCAGGAGCTGCAGTGCGCGGCGCTCGCCGACGGCCGCCGCCAGCTGCGCGCTGACAGAGAGATCCGGCGTGAGGCCCACGTTCGCGTAGAGGCTCCCGAAGCGCGAGTCGGATCCGACGACGGCGTAGTCGCTCGCGAGCAGGATCCCGAGGCCTCCGCCGGCGGTCGTGCCGTGCGCGGCCGCGACGACCGGCAGTGAGGAGGACGTGAGTGCCGCGATCCCGGAGTGGATGACCTGCGCGAGCCGCTCGATCTCGTCGTTCCCGCCCATGCCCGTCGCCATGTCGATCACGTCGCCGCCCGCGCAGAACGCGCGGCCTTCGCCCTCGATCAGGATCGCCCCCACCGTGCTGTCGCCGACCGCGGCTGCGGTCGCGTCCGCCCACGCATGCGCGAGCTCTGCATTGAAGGCGTTCAGCCGCTGCGGACGGTTCAGCGTGATCCGGGCGAGGCCGTCCTCGACGCGGTAGAGCAGGGGCTCGGACATGGTGCTCCTTCGGGATCGGCGGTGATCGCACGGCCCTCGGCCGCTCGTTCAGCCTACCCGCGCCGCCCCCATCGTTGGCACCGAGTCTCAAGAAACGTGAGCCTGAGGTTCAGGCCCACACTGGGACGCAACGGCGCCGGGCGTCGCCGCCCTGGGCGCCCCGATCCAGATTCGATGCGACGGATGCACGACCCGGGAACGGACGCACGACGGATCCGCCGTTTCGGTCGTGCATCCGTGTCGCGGTCGTGCATCCGTCGCGGGTCGCGCGCCGCGCCGGCAAGCGGCGCCTGGCCCCGCGAGCGGGCGGGTCAGACCTCGCCAAGCACGGAGGCGACGAAGGAGTACACCCGCCGATGCGTGCCGTCCAGGCGACGATCGACGTGCTGCTCTGCGCGGATCTCGTTGGGCGCGAGAGGAGGAACGATCCGTACGCTTTCATGGCAGGAGAGGTCGGCGCAGATGTAGGTGCCCACGACGGATCCCTTGCGCCCTGCCTCCCCCGCACGGCGCGCGGCGAACAGGGCGACCTGGTTGCCGGGCTGCATCGTGTGGCAGAGGTTGCACATCCCGGAGTGCACACGGGTCGGATCCGCGGCGCGCAACACGATCCCGACCGCCTCGCCGTCCTGCTCGATCAGGATGTAGCCGTTGCGGGATGCGATCGGATCCCGCCAGGCCAAGAAGTCGAGATAGTCCCACTCCGCGAGGAGCAGGTCATGCGGCATCGCGATCTCGGCGGTCTCGTCCAGCTCCGCATTGCGGAACGACGCCCGGATCTGGTCTTCGGTGAGCGCACGCATGACGACCAGTCTAAGAAGGGCTCACCCAGGGCCTGAATCTGCGCGGCGCCGAGCGCTGACCACCTCAACAGACACGACCTCGCCCGCCGGGCCCGTCCGTCGCTCCTGGATCTGCAGCTCTACCGGAAGAAGCCGGCGATGTTGTCGTCGAAGGTGTGGATCCTGATGAAGCTGCCTGCGGCGTGTGGACTCCGAACCTGGCCGTCGTCTGCGACCCTCTGAGCGTTCACCTTGTCCGCGAAGTAGCCGACGTGCTGCTCGCTCCAAGGATCCTCGGTGATGAGGTCGAGCACCTCGAAGAACTCCCTCGCAGGCGTGCGCTTCAGATCTTCCATGGCGAGCCGCTCAGGCCTGGACGACGAAGCGACCGCCGGAACCCCCACGTCCTACCAGGACCCACTCCCAACTGAACCACCCCATCCACTTGCACTCGAACTCTTTTCCGTTCCACATCTCACGGGCACCGTCGCGACCGGCGTTGCAGGTGCCGAGGGCCTGCGAAGTCACCGGCACCGGGTGCGCGATAGCCACTCCGACTGACACGGAGAGGGCCAGCGCCATACCCGCCGCGCCGGCAACAAGACGCTTCCGACCCCCCCACCCGGAAGCGGCACTTGCACCATCATTTTGCATCATCGACATGACTCCCCCTGGGTTCGCTCCCGTCGCCCGCGGGGCGACATGACGGCCAGGGTAATCGGCTCCACGTGATCCTGTCTGTCCCCGAACGACCTGAGACGCAGAGACGAACGGCCACGACCGACGACTTACGGTGCAGACGCCGGAGAGGCTGACACTTGGTGCGATGCCACGCATCCGCGCAAAGACGAAGGCCCCCGCATTGCGGAGGCCTTCGTCGTTTGGGTGGCAAGTGAGGGATTCGAACCCCCGAAGCATTACGCGGCTGATTTACAGTCAGCTCCCTTTGGCCGCTCGGGCAACTTGCCATGCACGCCCGCCCCGCTTTTCCAGCCGACCGGGGGCGCGAAGATCAAGCATACCCGGCGGATCCGGACACGAGAAATCGAGCGGAGCGCGCCGATCCGGCGGGCCGATCAGAGGGCGGCGGACCCGCCGGTCGAGGCCCGCACGATGAGCTCGGGCTGGAACACGACGTGCTCGTTCGCGGCGTGCGGATCGTCGGCGATCCGCATGAGGACGTCGACGGCTGTCGAGCCGATGAGGGCGGCCGGTTGACGCACCGAACTCAGCGGAATGACCGCAGAGGAGGCGAAGTCGATGTCGTCGTAGCCGATCAGCGCGATGTCCTCCGGCACGCGTACATCGCCGGTCATCACGAGCGCCTGCAGCAGGCCCAGCGCGAGGAGGTCGTTGGCCGCGAAGATCGCGTGCGGCCTGGCGGAAGGCTCGCGCTCGAGGATCCGGCGACCCGCATCCCGCCCGGCCTGGACCGTCAGCGCCTCCGTGCCGATGAACTCCACGGTGGCGTCGTCGCGGCCTGCTACCGCACGCTGCGCGCCTTCGAGGCGATCGGACACCTGGCGGAGCGAGAGCGGTCCGCCCACGAATGCGATCCTCCGGCGCCCGATATCGCAGAGGTGCTCCACGGCGATGCGTCCGCCACTCACGTCGTCGACCGCGACCGAGGGAAAGTCGCCGTCCTGTGATTCGCGATCGACGAGGACGGTGGGCATGCCGCGCTCGCGGAGCCGCCGCAGGCGGGGCAGCGACTCCGCGACGGGCGTGATCAGCACCCCGTGCACGCGCTGCTGCTCGAACAGGTCGATGTGGGCCTGCTCCCGATCCGCCTTCTCATCGCTGTTCGCGACGAGGACCGTGAGGCCGTGCTCCGCCGCGCGCTCCTCCACGCCCTGCGCGACGTCGGCGAAGAACGGGTTGCGGGCATCCAGCACCACGAGGCCGATGCTGTTGCTTCGGCCTGCGCGCAGTTGCCGCGCCGCATCGTTGCGCACGAACCCCAGCCTGCTGATCGCCTCCTGAACGCGCGCGACCGTCGCCTCCGCGACGCGGTCCGGCCGGTTCAGGACGTTGGAGACCGTCCCCACCGAGACCCCTGCCGCTTCCGCGACGTCCTTCACGCTCGCCGACATCGTTCCTCCCGCTCCGACTCTAACCGCTGCGCGGCGTGGGATGTGTGAAACGAATCATAGGGACGGGCCGAGCATAGCCAGCCCGAGTATTGACGGAGCAGCGACGCATGTCATAGCCTTGCCATCGTTGGTTATGAAACGTTTCATTTCATGGCGCGTTCCGATCGAACCGAGGAAGGGGATGACAATGACACGCCACTGCTTCGAGCTCCGCATCAGGCCCGAGCTCATCAACGACTACGTCGCCCGCCACACCCCGGTGCGTCCGGAGATGCTCGCCGAGATCGCCGCCGCGGGCCGGCGCAACTACTCGCTGTTCCTCGCCGAAGGCGGTCGGCTCGTGGGCTACTACGAGACCGACGACGACGCCGCGGCTCAGGCCTACCTCGCTGCCTCGCCGATCGCGGCGCAGTGGGAGTCCGACATGGCGCCCTACTTCCTCGGCCTCGACGGTCGGCCCGACCAGGCCTCGACCGCACTCACCGAGATCTTCCACCTGGCGGATCAGCTCGCCGCTGCCCGCCGCACGTCCGCCCTCGAAGAAAGCACCGCATCATGACCACGCTCTCCCCCGAGATCCTCGCCGAGCTCGAGAAGCAGTCGATCGAACTGCCCAGCTGGGCGTTCGGAAACTCCGGCACGCGCTTCCGGGTGTTCGGCACACCGGGCACGCCCCGCGATCCGTTCGAGAAGATCGCCGACGCCGCCCAGGTGCACGCGTACACCGCTCTGGCGCCCGCCGTGGCGCTGCACATCCCGTGGGATCTCGTCGACTCCTACGACGACCTGCGCCGCCATGCGGAGGACCTGGGCGTCGCCCTGGGCACGGTGAACTCCAACACGTTCCAGGACGAGGACTACAAGTTCGGCGCGCTCGCGCACGAGGACGACCGGATCCGGCAGAAGGCGATCGACCACCACCTCGCGTGCATCGACGTGATGCACGCGACCGGATCCCGGGATCTGAAGATCTGGCTCGCGGAGGGATCCAACTACCCGGGGCAGAACGACATGCGCGACCGGCAGGACCGCTTGCAGGACTCGCTGCAGCGGATCTACGCGCGCCTCGGCGATGCGCAACGCCTCGTGCTGGAGTACAAGTTCTTCGAGCCCGCGTTCTATCACACCGACGTGCCGGACTGGGGCACGAGCTATGCGCAGGTCGCGGCGCTCGGCGAGCGGGCGATGGTGTGCCTGGACACCGGGCACCACGCCCCCGGCACCAACATCGAGTTCATCGTCATGCAGCTGCTGCGCCTCGGCAAGCTCGGCTCGTTCGACTTCAACTCGCGCTTCTACGCCGACGACGACCTCATCGTAGGAGCCGCGGATCCGTTCCAGCTGTTCCGCATCCTCGCCGAGGTGATCCGCGGCGGCGGCCTGAACAACCCCGACGTGGCGTTCATGCTCGACCAGTGCCACAACATCGAGGCGAAGATCCCGGGACAGATCCGCTCGGTGCTGAACGTGCAGGAGATGACCGCCCGCGCCCTGCTGATCGACCGCGAGGCGCTGACCGCCGCGCAACGCGCGAACGACGTGCTGGCCGCGAACGCCGTGCTGATGGACGCGTTCTACACCGACGTGCGTCCGGCGCTCGCCGCCTGGCGCGAGGAGCGCGGCCTTCCCGCCGACCCGATGGCGGCCTTCCTCGCCTCCGGCTACCTGGAGCGCATCTCCGCCGAACGCGTCGGCGGAGCCCCGGCCGGTTGGGGCGCCTGAGCGCCCTCCTGCCACCGCCCGAGACCCTGCACGATCACCGCATCCAAGGAAAAGACATGACCTCCCCCACCGCCGCCGAGCTGATCGCGCGCAGCAACCGCCTGGGCGCCGACCCGAAGAACACGAACTATGCGGGCGGGAACACCTCCGCGAAGGGCACCGACACGGACCCCGTCACGGGACAGCCCGTCGAGCTGCTCTGGGTGAAGGGCTCCGGCGGCGACCTGGGCACGCTCACCGAGCAGGGCCTCGCGGTGCTGCGCCTGGACAGGCTGCGCGCGCTGCAGGACGTCTACCCCGGAGTGGATCGCGAGGACGAGATGGTCGCCGCGTTCGACTACTGCCTGCACGGCAAGGGAGGAGCCGCGCCGTCGATCGACACCGCGATGCACGGGCTCGTCGACGCGGCGCACGTGGATCACCTGCACCCCGACAGCGGCATCGCGATCGCGACCGCGGCCGATGGGGAGTCGCTCACGGCGGCGATCTTCGGCGGCAGGGTGGCGTGGGTGCCGTGGCGGCGCCCCGGATTCCAGCTGGGGCTGGACATCGCCCAGGTCAAGGCGGAGAACCCCGATGCCGTGGGCTGCATCCTCGGCGGGCATGGCATCACGGCGTGGGGCAACACGTCAGAGGAGGCCGAGGCCAACTCGCTCTGGATCATCGAGACGGCCGCCGCGTACATCGCGGAGAACGGGAAGGCGGAGCCGTTCGGGGGCGTCCGCGCCGGCTTCGAGGCACTGCCCTCGGCCGTGCGCCGCGAGCGTGCCGCGGCGCTGGCTGGCACGATCCGCGGCATCGCCTCGACAGACCGGCCCATGGTCGGACACTTCACCGACGCCGCTGTCGTGCTCGACTTCCTCGCCGCCGAGAAGGCCCCGGCGCTCGCCGCGCTCGGCACGAGCTGCCCAGATCACTTCCTGCGCACCAAGGTCAAGCCCCTCATCCTCGACCTGCCCGCGACGGCGACCGCCGAGGAGCAGATCGCGCGCCTGCACGAGCTGCACGCCGCGTACCGCGCGGACTACCAGGCGTACTACGACGCGCACGCTTCGGCGGGCTCAGCGGCCGAACCGGCGTCCCCCGCGATCCGCGGCGCGGATCCGCTCATCGTGCTCGTGCCCGGGGTGGGCATGTTCTCCTACGGTGCGAACAAGCAGACCGCGCGCGTGGCGGGCGAGTTCTACGTCAACGCGATCAACGTGATGCGCGGCGCCGAGGCGTTGTCTTCGTACTCCCCCATCTCCGACGCGGAGAAGTTCCGCATCGAGTACTGGGCGCTCGAGGAGGCGAAGCTGCAGCGGATGCCGAAGCCGCGGAGCCACCAGGGGCGGATCGCGTTCGTGACCGGAGCGGCCTCCGGGATCGGCAAGGCCATCGCCACCCGGCTCGCGGCCGAGGGCGCGTGCGTGGTCGTCGCCGACCTCGATCTCGCCAAGGCCCGGGCGACCGCGGCCGAGCTCGGGAACACCGACGTCGCGATCGGCGTGGCGGCGAACGTCGCCGATGCCGACGCGGTGCAGGCTGCTCTGCACGAAGCGGTGCTCGCGTTCGGCGGCGTCGACCTCGTCGTGAACAACGCGGGTCTGTCGCTCTCCAAGCCTCTCCTGGAGACCACCGAGCAGGACTGGGATCTGCAGCACGACGTGATGGCGAAGGGATCCTTCCTCGTCTCGAAGGCCGCGGCCCGGATCCTCATCGATCAGAAGCTCGGCGGCGACATCATTTACATCTCCTCGAAGAACAGCGTCTTCGCGGGGCCCAACAACATCGCGTATTCCGCCACGAAGGCCGATCAGGCGCACCAGGTGCGACTGCTCGCGGTCGAGCTCGGCGAGCACGGCGTGCGCGTGAACGGCATCAACCACGACGGCGTCGTGCGCGGATCCGGCATCTTCGCTTCGGGCTGGGGTGCGAACCGTGCCGCGACCTACGGCGTCGCCGAAGAGGACCTCGGCCAGTTCTACGCGAACCGCACGATCCTCAAGCGCGAAGTCGTGCCGGAGAACGTCGCCGACGCGGTCTACGTGCTCACCGGTCCCGAGCTCAGCCGCACGACAGGACTGCACATCCCCGTCGACTCCGGCGTCGCCGCCGCCTTCCTGCGATGACTCCGCTTCGCCGAGTGCACGGGTTCGCGCCGAGCGCGCTCGGCCGAGTGCACGGGTTCGCGCCGAGCGCACGGGTCGTTCGCGCGAACGGGGCGTGCGCTCGGCAGCTTTCCGTGGGCTCGGCGCAGGCGGCGACCCGATGAGCGCACCGCAGCGCCCCCGCGCGTTCGTCGCCGTCGACCTCGGCGCCACGAGCGGACGCGTGATGATCGGCCGCGTCGGAGCAGACCTGCTCGAGCTCGAGCAGGTGGCGCGTTTCCCGAACGGGCCCGTGCGGCGCCCCGACGGCMTGCACTGGGATTTCGAAGCGCTCATGGAGCGCGTCATCGAGGGCCTCGCCGAGGCGGTGCGTCGCGAGCCCTCGATCGAGAGCATCGGCGTCGACACGTGGGCGGTCGATTACGGACTGCTGCGGGGCGCCGCGCCGCGGGCCGAGCCGTTCCACTACCGCGACGATCGCGGCGCCCGCGGCGTCGACATCGTGCACGCGCGGGTGCCTTTCGCCGAGCTGTACGCCCGCAACGGCCTGCAGTTCCTGCCGTTCACCACGCTGTACCAGCTCGCGACGGATGACGCCGCGCCCGAGGCGGAGACCGCACTGCTCGTCCCCGACCTCGTCGCCCACCGCCTCACGGGCGCCCGCGTCGCAGAGCGCACGAACGCGTCGACCACGGGACTGCTCGGCGTGCACGATCGGGAGTGGGACGTCGCGCTCGCGGAGCGGATCGGGATCCGCGCCGACCTGCTGCCGGCGCTCGTCGACCCCGGACAGAGGATCGGGCGTCTGCTTCCGGCCGTCGCGGCCCGGATCGGCGCGGATCTGCCCGTCGTCGCGGTCGGATCCCACGACACGGCCTCGGCGGTCGTCGCCGCCCCCCTGGCCTCCCCCTCGGCGGCCTACATCTCCTGCGGCACCTGGGGCCTGGTCGGGCTCGAGCTCGACGCCCCTGTGCTCACCGATGCCGCCCGCGACGCGGGGTTCACGCACGAACTCGGGGTCGACGGACGGATCCGCTTCCTGCACAACGTGACGGGACTGTGGCTGCTCAACGAGACCGTGCGCGCCTGGGAGGCCGAGGACGGCGCGCCCATCGACCTGCCCGAGCTCGTGGCGCTGGCCGCCACGACGAGCGTCCCGGTCTCCGTGTTCGACGCGAACGATCCGTCGTTGAGCGCGCCCGGCGACATGCCCGCGCGCATCGCCGCCGTCGTCCGCGCCGCCGGCGGTGAGCCGCCCGTCACTCGCGCCGCGTTCGTCCGCATGGTTGTGGAGTCGATCGCCCAGGCGTTCGCGGACGCCGTCGGAGCCGCAGCGGCGCTCACGGGCCGCGGAGTCGACGTGATCGACCTCATCGGCGGCGGATCCCTCAACCGGCTGTTGTGCCAGGCGACTGCGGATCGGTCGGGCCTGCCGGTGCTCGCGGGGCCGGTGGAGGCCACCGCGCTCGGCAATGTTCTCGTGCAGGCACGCGCGGCCGGGGTGTTCGGCGCGGATGCCTCCCTCGAGGATCTGCGCGATCTGGTCCTGCGCACGCATCCGCCCGTGCGCTACGCGCCGCGGCACTGAACCAGGGCGGGCGCGGAGCTCGTCGCGGGTGCGAAGCGCGTCGCGGGTGCTCTCCTCGTCAGGTCGCGATGCGGGCGAGCCGGGCTTCGAGCCCGTGCCAATCCGGCGCCGGGGCGTGCGCGACCGGCGGATCCGGCAGGAGCCGCACCGGCGTGTGTCGGTTCGTGCCGGCGACGATCGGGGCGGGCAGGAGCACTGCCGCGTGTGCAGCAGCGACAGTCGGCGCCTCCGAGGTTGCCTCTGCGGGCGCCTCCACGGGCGCCTCCGTCTCTGGCACCGGCGCGCGCCCCTGCTCCGGCTGCGCCATCCCCGGAGCGACCTCCTCGGCACCGCCTTCCCTCGGAAACGACGCTTCCGCAGCATCGGCGGGCGCGCCGAGCCCCAACGCGCTCAGCACCTCATCGCGCACCTCGGCGATCGTCGAGCCATCGCGGTCGCGGAAGTCCACGATCAGGTCGGCCTCTCCCTGGGCGGCCAGCGACCGGCGCGTGTCGGTGAACGCGCTCTCTCCCCGGCGCAGCTCGACCTCCACGCCGCCGCGATCCCGCACGATCGAGCGGCGCAGCGTGCCCTCGGGCGCGGGGACGGAGACGAGGCGGATCCCGCGATCCTGCAGCGCCGTGCGGATCCGGTCGCCGTCGGCATCCTCCGCGACCGGCGCGACGACGGTCAGGATCAGACCGTGACCGAGCAGGGCGGCGGCGAGCTCCACGGCGTCGCCGGTCACGCTCTCGCGCACTCCGCCCGGGTCCCGGATCTCATCGACCCTCGCCTCGCCCACGACCACCACACGATGCTCGGTCATGCCGCCCCCTTCTCCCCGGATGGACTCCGAAGATCTCCCCAGGCTACTCCGGAGCGCCGCTCGGACCGGCGAACGCTGACCCTTATCCTGGCGCCATGAAGACACGCAGCGTCGCGGTCGCTCTCACCGTGCTCGCCCTCGCCACCGCGCTGGCCGCGTGCAGCCCCTCGGCCCCCGGCGGGTCCCCTTCCGCGACAGGATCCGGCTCCGCGTCGTCGACGAAGACGCCGTCCCCCGGAAAGAGCGGATCGCCGACCCCCACCCCGACGTCGACCCCGGTCGCGCTGCCGAAGGACTGCCCCGCACTCCTGTCCGCCGACGTGCGCTCGCAGCTCGGCGACACTCCCTTGAACTCCCCCGTGTTCGGGCCGAGCGGCGTTCAAGCCGACGGGAGCCTGATCTGCATCTGGGCGGATCCGAAGGCCGATACGACGAACATCACCACGACGATCTCCCGCAAGGCCCGCGGCGAGGCGCTGGACATGCTGAACGGTCTCGTCAAGACCGAGGGCTACAGCTGCTACACGCCGGACAAGGGCACGCGCTGCGAGAAGGAGTGGCAAGACCCGAAGTACCCGGTCACGGATGGCCGCACGCTGTTCTGGCGCGACGACGTGCTCATCGACACCCGCTATTCCAACCTCGCCCCGAAGGGCTACACCTCGAGCATCGTGGCGAGCATCTTCGGATCCTGAGCGGCCCCGAGCCGCCCCGCGCAGCGCCGAATGCTTTCCGAACGAAATGGCGGCACCTTTCGCGACGGGAGCGGATGGTCGAGCCCCGGGAGCGGATGGTCGAGCCCCGGGAGCGGGATCCGGGAACGCGGAAGGGCCCCGGATCCGAAGATCCGGGGCCCTTCCGTCAGACGATCAGTCCGTCGGCTCGGCCGAGCGAGCAGGCTCTCTCGGCTCTCGCCTCACTCAGTTGTAGGTGCCGGGCGTGATGTCGTCGGTGGAGAACGCGTCGAAGTCGACGTAACCGAAGTCACCGTCGGCGTACGCACCGTCGGATGCGAAGATCCGGTTCGGGTAGCGCTCGCTCTTGGCCTCCTCGGTCGCCTCCACCGTGATGTCGCGGTAGCGGCGCAGGCCGGTCCCCGCGGGGATCAGCTTTCCGATGATGACGTTCTCCTTGAGGCCGACCAGCGGGTCGCTCTTGCCCTCCATGGCGGCCTGCGTGAGCACGCGGGTCGTCTCCTGGAAGGAAGCGGCCGACAGCCACGACTCGGTCGCGAGCGACGCCTTCGTGATACCCATCAGCTCCGGACGGCCGGACGCGGGGCGCTTGCCCTCTGCCACGGTCGCACGGTTGACGTCCTGGTAACGACGGGCGTCGAGCATCTCGCCGGGCAGCAGGGTCGTGTCGCCGTGGTCGACGACGGTGACCTTGCGCAGCATCTGGCGCACGATGACCTCGATGTGCTTGTCGTGGATCGGCACACCCTGGGAGCGGTACACGCCCTGCACTCCGTTGACGAGGTAGCGCTGCACCTCGCGGGCGCCCATGACGCGCATGACCTCCTTGGGGTCGAGCGTTCCGACCTGGAGCGGCTCGCCGACGACGACGTGCTGGCCGTCCTCGACGAGGAGCGTCGCACGCTTCAGCACCGGGTAGACCACTTCCTCGTCTCCGTTGTCGGGCGTGAGGATGACCTTCTTGGACTTGTCGGTCTCCTCGATCGTGATGCGGCCATCGGCCTCGGCGATCGGGGACGCGCCCTTCGGGGTACGCGCCTCGAAGAGCTCCTGCACACGCGGCAGACCCTGCGTGATGTCACCGGCGGAGGCGAGGTGGAAGGTACGCATCGTCAGCTGCGTTCCGGGCTCACCGATCGACTGGGCCGCGATGATGCCGACGGCCTCGCCGATGTCCACCGTCTTGCCGGTGGCCAGCGAGCGGCCGTAGCACTGCGCGCAGACGCCGACGGCCGAGTCGCAGGTCAGCACGGAGCGGACCTTGATGGACTCCACGCCGAGCGCGACCAGCTTGTCGATGAGCACGTCGCCGACGTCCTCACCGGCGCTGGCGAGAACCTCGCCGGCCTCGTTCACGACGTCGGACGCGAGCGTACGGGCGAACACGGAGTTCTCCACGTTCGCGTCGCGCACCAGCTCGCCGGCGCTGTTCGGCGCGGCGATCGGCAGCTCCAGGCCCTTCGACGTGCCGCAGTCGTCCTCACGGATGATGACGTCCTGCGAGACGTCCACCAGACGACGGGTCAGGTAACCCGAGTCGGCGGTGCGCAGGGCGGTGTCGGCGAGACCCTTACGGGTACCGTGCGTGGCGATGAAGTACTCCGCCACCGACAGGCCCTCGCGGTACGAGGAGATGATCGGACGCGGGATGAGCTCACCCTTGGGGTTGTTCACCAGACCACGCATACCCGCGATGTTACGGATCTGCAGCCAGTTACCACGGGCGCCGGAGGACACCATGCGGTTGATGGTGTTGTCCACCGGGAAGTTCGCCATCATGGCCGCCTGGACGTCGTCCGTCGCCGCGGTCCAGATCTGGATGAGCTCCCGACGACGCTCGGCGTCGGTGATGAGGCCCTTGTCGTACTGGCCCTGGACCTTCTCGGCCTGCTTCTCGTAGCCCGCGACGATCTCGCCCTTGTTCGGCGGGGTGATGACGTCGCTGAGCGCGACGGTCACACCGGAACGCGTGGCCCAGTAGAAGCCGGCGTCCTTGATCCGGTCCAGCGACGCAGCCGTCTCGACCTTCGGGTACTCCTCGGCCAGCTTGTTGACGATCTGGGACAGCTTGCCCTTGTCGGCGACGCCGCGCACGAAGGGGTAGCCCTTCGGCAGCGTGTCGTTGAAGATCGCCTGGCCGAGCGAGGTGTCCACGAGACCGTGGCGCTCGTAGCCCTCGGGGGCTTCGCCCTCGAGGAACGTCAGACCCGGGATGCGGATGCGGACCTTGGCCTGCAGGTCGAGGGTGCCCTCGTCCTTCGCCAGGATCGCCTCGCCCACGGAACCGAACGCACGGCCCTCGCCGGTCGCGCCCTCCTTGACCGTGGTCAGGTGGTGCAGACCGATGATCATGTCCTGCGAGGGCAGGGTGACCGGACGGCCGTCGGACGGCTTGAGGATGTTGTTCGAGGCGAGCATCAGCACGCGGGCCTCGGCCTGGGCCTCGACCGACAGCGGCAGGTGCACGGCCATCTGGTCACCGTCGAAGTCGGCGTTGAACGCCGCGCACACGAGCGGGTGCAGCTGGATGGCCTTACCCTCGACGAGCTGCGGCTCGAAGGCCTGGATGCCCAGGCGGTGCAGGGTGGGGGCGCGGTTCAGCAGCACGGGGCGCTCGCGGATGATCTCCTCGAGCACGTCCCAGACCTCGGGGCGCATGCGCTCGACGGCGCGCTTGGCGGCCTTGATGTTCTGCGAGTGGCCCAGGTCGATCAGACGCTTGATCACGAACGGCTTGAACAGCTCGATCGCCATCGTCTTCGGCAGACCGCACTGGTGCAGCTTGAGCTGCGGGCCCACGATGATGACCGAACGGCCCGAGTAGTCCACGCGCTTGCCGAGCAGGTTCTGGCGGAAGCGACCCTGCTTTCCCTTCAGCATGTCGCTGAGGGACTTCAGGGCACGGTTGCCGGTGCCCGTGACGGGACGACCGCGGCGGCCGTTGTCGAACAGCGCGTCGACGGCCTCCTGCAGCATGCGCTTCTCGTTGTTCACGATGATCTCGGGCGCGCCGAGGTCGATCAGACGACGAAGACGGTTGTTGCGGTTGATCACGCGGCGGTACAGGTCGTTCAGGTCGCTGGTCGCGAAGCGGCCACCGTCCAGCTGCACCATCGGGCGCAGCTCCGGCGGGATCACCGGCACGACGTCGAGCACCATGGCGGCCGGGCTCATGCCGGTCTCCAGGAACGAGTTCACGACCTTCAGGCGCTTGATCGCACGGATCTTGCGCTGACCCTTGCCCTCGGAGATCTGCAGGTGCAGCTTCTCCGACTCGGCGGCGAGGTCGAAGGCCGCCAGGCGGCGCTGGATCGCCTCGGCGCCCATGTGGGCCTCGAAGTACTGGCCGAACCGGTCCTGCAGCTCGTGGAAGACGTCGTCCTCGGGACGAAGGGCGCCGACCTCGAGGGTACGGAAGTCCTCCCACACGCGCTCGAGCTTGACGATCGACTCGTCAGCGCCCTTGCGGATCAGGGACATCTCCTTCTCGGCGGCGTCCTTGACCTTCTTCTTGGCGTCGGCCTTGGCGCCCTCGGCCTCGAGGGCCGCGAGCTCCTCCTCCAGCTTGGCCAGGCGCTCCGCGATCTTGGCATCGCGGCGGTCGCCGAGCGTCTTCAGCTCGAGACGGATGTTGTTCTCCTGGGTCGCCAGGTCGCGGTGACGCGCGTCCTCGTCGACCGAGATGACCATGTACGCGGCGAAGTAGATGACCTTCTCGAGGTCCTTCGGCGCCATGTCCAGCAGGTAGCCGAGGCGCGAGGGCACGCCCTTGAAGTACCAGATGTGGGTGACGGGCGCGGCGAGCTCGATGTGACCCATGCGCTCACGGCGCACGGAGCTCTTGGTGACCTCCACGCCGCATCGCTCGCACACGATGCCCTTGAAGCGGACGCGCTTGTACTTGCCGCAGGCGCACTCCCAGTCGCGGGAGGGGCCGAAGATCTGCTCGCCGAAGAGGCCGTCCTTCTCCGGCTTCAGCGTGCGGTAGTTGATGGTCTCGGGCTTCTTGACCTCGCCGTAGGACCACTTGCGGATGTCGTCGGCGGTGGCAAGGCCAATGCGAAGCTCATCGAACGTTGTTGCGTCGAGCACTAGTTCTCCTGTGTCTCAAATTCAAACTGTGGGTGACCTTTCGACAGGCTCAGGGACCGTTCAGAAGGTCGCTGAGCCCGTCGAAATGTCAGATCTCGTCGATCGAGGCGGACTCGAAGCGGCTGGAGATGTTGATCCCCAGCTCCTCGGCGGCGCGGAAGGCCTCGTCGTCGGTGTCGCGGAGGTTGACCGCCGTGCCATCGGCCGAGAGGACCTCGACGTTCAGGCAGAGCGACTGCATCTCCTTCATGAGCACCTTGAACGACTCCGGGATGCCCGGCTCCTGGATGTTCTCGCCCTTGACGATCGCCTCGTAGACCTTGACGCGGCCGAGGATGTCGTCGGACTTGATCGTGAGGAGCTCCTGCAGCGCGTAGGCGGCGCCGTAGGCCTCGAGCGCCCACACCTCCATCTCACCGAAGCGCTGGCCGCCGAACTGGGCCTTACCGCCGAGCGGCTGCTGGGTGATCATCGAGTAGGGGCCCGTCGAACGCGCGTGGATCTTGTCGTCGACCAGGTGGTGGAGCTTCAGGATGTACATGTAGCCCACGGAGATCTGCCCCGGGAACGGCTCGCCGGAGCGGCCGTCGAACAGGGTGGTCTTACCGGTCGAGTCGATCAGGCGCACACCGTCACGGGTCGGCAGCGTCGAGTCGAGCAGACCGGTGATCTCCTCCTCGCTGGCGCCGTCGAACACCGGGGTCGCCAGCTTGGTGCCGGGGGCGACGTCGAACGCCTCCTCGGGAAGACGCGCTGCCCACTCCGGGGTGCCCTCGATCTTCCAGCCCTGCGCGGCGATCCACCCGAGGTGGGTCTCCAGCACCTGGCCGAAGTTCATCCGGCCCGGGATGCCGAGCGGGTTCAGGATCACGTCGACCGGGGTGCCGTCGGCGAGGAACGGCATGTCCTCGACCGGCAGGATCTTCGCGATGACGCCCTTGTTGCCGTGGCGGCCGGCGAGCTTGTCGCCCTCGGTGATCTTGCGCTTCTGGGCGATGAAGACCACGACGCGGCGGTTGACGCCGGAGCCGAGCTCGTCGTCGCCGTCCTCGGCGTTGAACTCCTTGACCGCGATGACGGTGCCCTGCTCGCCGTGCGGCACCTTCAGGGAGGTGTCACGGACCTCGCGGCTCTTCTCGTTGAAGATCGCGCGGAGCAGGCGCTCCTCGGCCGAGAGCTCGGTCTCGCCCTTCGGCGTGACCTTTCCGACGAGGATGTCGCCGGGGCGGACCTCGGCACCGATGCGGATGATGCCGCGCTCGTCGAGGTCCTTCAGGAGCTCGGGGCTGACGTTGGGGAGGTCACGGGTGATCTCCTCCTTGCCGAGCTTCGTGTCGCGCGAGTCGACCTCGTACTCCTCGATGTGGATCGAGGAGAGGGTGTCGTCCTTCACCAGGTCCTGGCTGAGGATGATCGCGTCCTCGAAGTTGTGACCCTCCCACGTCATGAAGGCGACGAGGAGGTTCTTGCCGAGCGCGAGCTCGCCGTTCTCCGTGGCGGGACCGTCGGCGATGACCTCGCCGACCTCGACGCGCTCACCGGCCGAGACGACGACCTTCTGGTTGTACGAGGTGCCGTGGTTCGAGCGGTCGAACTTGCGCAGGTAGAACTCCTGCGTGCCGCCCTCGTCGAGCATGACCACGACGCGGTCCGCGGAGACCTCGGAGACGACACCCGCCTTGTCGGCGGTGAGCACGTCACCGGCGTCGATGGCGGCGTAGCCCTCCATACCGGTGCCGACGTACGGCGACTCGGAACGGAGCAGCGGCACGGCCTGGCGCTGCATGTTGGCGCCCATGAGCGCGCGCTGCGCGTCGTCGTGCTCGAGGAACGGCACGAGCGAGGTCGCGACCGACACCATCTGGCGCGGGGAGACGTCGATGTAGCCGATCTCCTCGGGGAGGAACATGTCGACCTCGCCGGATCCGCCCTTCGGGCGGGCCAGCACGTGCGCCTCGGTGAAGCCGCCATCCGCGTCGAGCGGGGCGTTCGCCTGGGCGATGTTGAAGTCGACCTCCTCGGCGGCGGTCAGGTAGTCGATGTGCTCGGTGACCTTGCCGCCCTCGACCTTGCGGTACGGGGTCTCGATGAAACCGAACGAGTTGATCCGCGCGAACGTGGCGAGCGAGCCGATCAGACCGATGTTCGGGCCTTCAGGGGTCTCGATCGGGCACATGCGGCCGTAGTGCGAGGGGTGCACGTCACGCACCTCGACGCCGGCGCGGTCACGGCTCAGGCCACCGGGGCCGAGGGCCGAGAGGCGGCGCTTGTGGGTCAGACCCGCGAGCGGGTTGTTCTGGTCCATGAACTGCGACAGCTGCGAGGTGCCGAAGAACTCCTTGATCGCGGCGACGACGGGGCGCACGTTGATCAGGGTCTGCGGGGTGATCGCCTCGATGTCCTGCGTGGTCATGCGCTCGCGGACGACGCGCTCCATGCGGGACAGGCCGGTGCGGACCTGGTTCTGGATGAGCTCGCCGACGGCGCGGATGCGACGGTTGCCGAAGTTGTCGATGTCGTCGGTCGCGAGGCGGATCTCCGCCTTCTTGCCGCCGCGGATGCCCTCGAAGGTCTCCACGTTGGCGTGCAGGCGCACCAGGTACTTGATCGTCTCGACGACGTCCTTGACCGTGAGGACGGACTCGTCCAGCGGGGTGTCCAGGCCGAGCTTCTGGTTGATCTTGTAGCGACCGACCTTGGCCAGGTCGTAGCGCTTGGAGTTGAAGTAGAAGTTGTCCAGCAGCGCACGGGCGGCCTCTGCGGCGACCTGCTCGCCCGGACGGAGCTTGCGGTAGATGTCGCGGAGCGCGTCCTCCTTGGTGAGGATCGTGTCCTTCGCCAGGGTCTCCTCGATCGAGGCGAAGCCGGCGAACTCGGCGAGGATCTCCTCGCTGGTCAGGCCCAGCGCCTTGAGGAACACGGTCACGGACTGCTTGCGCTTGCGGTCGATGCGCACGCCGACCTGGTCGCGCTTGTCGATCTCGAACTCGAGCCAGGCACCGCGCGAGGGGATCACGCGAGCCGAGACGATGTCCTTGTCCGAGGTCTTGTCGGCGGTCTTGTCGAAGTAGACGCCCGGGGAGCGGACCAGCTGCGAGACGACGACGCGCTCGGTGCCGTTGATGATGAACGTGCCCTTGGCGGTCTGCAGCGGGAAGTCGCCCATGAAGACCGTCTGAGTCTTGATCTCACCGGTCTGGTGGTTCATGAACTCGGCCTCGACGTACAGCGGGGCCGCGTAGGTCTTGCCGCGCTCCTTGCACTCCTCGATGGAGTACTTCTCGGGCTCGAGATACGGGTTCGTGAACGAGAGCTGCATGGTCTCGCTCAGGTCCTYGATCGGCGAGATCTCCTCGAAGATCTCCTCCAGGCCGCTGGCCTGCGCAAGATCCTTGCGGCCGGCCTTCTTGGCCTCCGCGACGCGCTGCTTCCAGGCCTCGTTGCCCACGAGCCAGTCGAAGGACTCGGTCTGCAGGGCCAGCAGGTCGGGGACCGTCAGCGTGTCGGAGATCTTGGCGAACGAGAGGCGGGATGCGCCACGCCCGTTCTTGGTGGTGGTGGGGGTGGATGCGTTGCGAGCAGCAGCCAAGGGAATAACCTCCGTGAGCCCCGAAGGGCGTCTCGATTCCTCGTCGTCAGGTGAGCGCGCCACGTCACACGGCCGCACGCTGAAGGCGCTCTGTCGAGGAGCGAAGACGTACGGAGTCTGCCGACCACCATATGAGGGCAGGGAGGAGCGAGGCGCAAATATCAACTATAGGCCGGATATCGCGACATGTCCAGCGCGATTCTTGACCTTCTGCCCCGAGGGGGGTATAACCACGAGCGCGTGGCGCCCCGACACGTGCCTGCCACTGGGATCCGGTATCGTCGCGAGCGTGCCAGAAACCCCGTTGATCGCCTGCTTCGGCGAGGGCCTGGTCGCGCTCGTGCCCACCACGGCCGGTCCGCTGGAGAGCAATCGGACGTTCCAGCGCTCCCTGGCCGGCGCGGAGTGGAACGTCGCGCTCGCCGTCGCCTCAGCCGGCTCCCGCGCTGCCGTGGTCTCCCGGGTGGGCGATGACGGCTTCGGCCGCTTCCTGCTCGCCGAGCTCGCACAGCACGGCGTCGACGCCTCCGCGGTCGAGATCGACCCCGCCGCCCCCACAGGGCTGTACGTGAAGGAGCTCTCGGCCGAGGGCGATGGCCCTGTGCAGAGCGCCATGCATTACTACCGTGCCGGATCCGCAGGCAGTCGGATCTCCCCCGCGACCCTGCACACGCCGGCCGCGGAGCGGGTACTCGCCGACGCGGCGCTCGTGCACACGACCGGGATCACCCCTGCGCTGTCCGTCGGCGCCCGCGCCGCGCAGGACGAACTGTTCGCCGACCGCGGCGACAGGCTGATCGGCTTCGACCTGAACTGGCGCTCCGCCCTCTGGCAGGGCCGCGAGGACGAGGCCCGCGAGCTGCTCGGCGGATATCTCGCCGCAGCCGATGTGGCGCAGTGCAGCGCGCACGACGCCGAGGCCGTCTTCGGCACCGGGGATCCGGACCGTCTGCGCGCGCTGTTCCCCGGGCCGAGGCACCTCGTCGTGACGCGGGACGACGGGGCCACCGCATTCGACGGCGCCGAGCGCGCCGATGCCCCCGCCGTGCCCTCGACCGTGGTCGAGACGATCGGCGCCGGCGACGCCTTCGCGGCGGGCTTCCTCGCCGGGGTGCTCAGCGGGCTGTCGCTGAGCGGCTGCGTGGCCAGGGCCAACCGCATCGCGACCCGTGCGCTGGGCAGCACCCGCGACCACGTGGACTGACCAGGCCGCCCCGGCGGCGTCAGGCGCCGCGGACCGCCCGACGGGTCGCGCGCAGCGGCCCGGTCACCGTCTCGCCGCGGTGCTGCACGACGCGCACGAACAGCAGATCGAGCACGGCGAGCTGTGCGATCCTGCTCGACATCGCGGCCATTCGCAGTGGTGACTCCGTGGCGCGTGTGCCGAGCACCACGTCGGCCACCGCCGTGACCGGGGATCCTGGGACGTTGGTCAGCGCGACCGTGAAGGCCCCGGCCGCGCGCGCCACCTCGGCGGCCCTGATCGTCTCCGCGGTCGCACCATCGTGCGACACGGCGAGGACGACGTCCTCCGCTCCGAGCAGTGACGCGCCGGTGATCGCGATGTGCGGATCCGGCGAGTGCACCGCGACGCATCCGATCCTGGCGAGCTTGAGCTGCATGTCCTGCGCGGTGAGCGATGACGCGCCCTGCCCGAACAGGTGCACCTGTCTCGCGCCCGAGATCGCGACGGCGACGCGGTCCAGCGCGACGAAGTCGAGACCCGCGACGGTGTGCTCGATCGCACCGATCTCGCTCGCCGCGAGCTTGGCCGCGACGGCCTCCACCGGATCGCCCTGGTCGATCACCGCATCGTCGAAGCCGAAGCGCTCCTGCTCGGCCTGCGCGCGCGCCACGGCACCGGCGAAGGCGACGCGCAGTTCGCGGTAGCCGCTGAAGCCCAGAGTCTGCGCGAAGCGCGCGACGGTCGACAGCGAGGTGCGGCACAGCTGCGCGAGGTCGGTGATGGCGAGATCCACGACGAGGGTCGGATCCGCGAGCACGCGCTCGGCGACCCTCGCCTCGGCGGCGCTCAGGCGCGGCACGGCCCGGCGCACCACGGTGAAGACGTCCGCGTCCATCACACCCCCTCCGCCTCCCGAAGAGAGCGGATCATCGCACGGAGCCGACGAGCCTCTCCCGAGCGAGCTCGGCGCCGATCTTACTCGCGGAACCCACCTCGATCACCGGGACATCCATGCCGTCCACGGGCAGGCCGACGTTCACCGCCACGACATCGGTCGCGCGCGCGGCGAACGCGGTGACGAGCGCGCGCTGCGCGGGGTCCGTGTCGATCCGGTCCACGAGCAGCGCGATCCGCCGGCCGTCGGCCTGCGCGACCGCCGCGTCGACGGCCGTGCCGCGTTGCGTCTCATCCAGGCGCGCCGGCTCGAGACGCACCGTCGCCGCTCCCGCGGCGAGCGCTTCCGAGACGTAACCGGCGGCGCTGTCCACGGCGAGCGTCGAACTGCGGCGGGCATCGACCACGAACGGGGCGCCCGCGGTCGTCAGCTCCCCGCGCACGCGCAGCGCGCGACGCACGATGCCGGCACCGTCGTAGACGGCGGCATCCGTGGCGTCCGCCGCTGCCGTCGCCGCGAGCTTCGTAGCGAGCCGCGCCACCCTGGCACCGGCCTCGGCCACCCGCTCGCGGGACAGGGATCCGTCCCGCAGCGCGGAGACGATCGCGTCCCGCGCCGTGCGGTAGTCGTGCTCGTCCTGATCCGGCAGCGCCCTCGCACCGGGGTTCGTCGGGTTGCCGATGCAGAGCAGGTCGGCTCCCGCGGCGAGCGCGAGCACTCCTCCCCCGCCGATCCCGACGGACTCGCGGATCGCGGCCATGTCGAGGGCGTCGGTGATGATGACGCCGTCGAATCCGGCGTCCCGCAGCATGCCCAGCACGCGAGGGTTGAGCGTGGCGGGCTCCTCGCCCCATGCCGGGACGACGATGTGCGCCGTCATCACGGCGTCCACGCCCGCAGCGATCGCGGCGCGGAACGGCGCGAGGTGCACGCGCTCGATCTCGGCCGGATCAACGGCGATGCGCGGAAGGTCGTGATGCGAGTCGACGTGCGTATCGCCGTGCCCCGGGAAGTGCTTGACGCAGGCGGCGACACCGCCCGCCTGGATGCCCTCGACGGCGGCGACCACGTGCCGCGAGACCAGGTCGGCGTCGGCGCCGAACGCGCGCACGCCGATGACGGGGTTGCGCGGATCCGTGTTCACGTCCGCCACCGGCCCGAGCACGACATCGGCGCCCACCGCCCGCACCCGGCGGGCGAGCTCTGCGCCGGTCGCCGCGGTCGCGGCCACGTCGTCGAGCGCGCCGAGCTGCGCGGCGCCGGGGAGCGTGGATCCGGTCGCGGCCTCGAGCCGGGTGACGCTGCCGCCCTCCTCATCGACGCCGATGAGCGCCTGCGGGTTGGCGGTGCGGATCCCGGCGCTCAGGGCGGCGAGATCGGGGCCGATGTTCTGCGCGAAGTAAACCACGCCGGCGAGCCCGTGCTGCAGCGCCGCGTCGAGCCACGCCGGCACGGTGCGGCCGTAGAAGCCCGGCCACAGCACCGCGTTCGCGAGGCGCTCGAGCTGCGCCGTCTCGGCGTCGCGCTCCGATGCGTCATTCGCCTCTGCCACGCTCATCCCTTCACCGCTCCTGCGACGAGTCCGGCCGAGAGCCGGCGCTGCACCAGGACGAAGAAGATCATGACCGGGATGGTGATGATCGTCGACGCCGCCATGATGCTTCCCCAGTCGTTGGAGTGCTCGCCGAAGAACGACTTCAGACCGATCGAGACAGTGTACTGATCCTTGGCTCCGCCGAGCATCGTCATGGCGAAGATGAACTCGTTCCAGGCCGTGATGAAGCTGAACACGCTCGTCGCGACGAGGCCCGGCATCACCAGCGGGAGCAGCACGGAGCGGAACATCCGCCACCAGCTCGCGCCGTCGATGTAGGCGGCCTCCTCGAGCTCGATCGGCACGGCCTGCACGAAGCCCCGCAGCATCCAGATGCCGAACGCGAGCGAGAGGGCGGTGTAGACGACCATGAGCCCGAGGATGTTGTTCAGCAGCCCGAGGGTCTTCACCTGCAGGAACAGCGGGATCACCAGCGCCTCGAGCGGCACCATCTGCACGACCAGGATCATCAGCAGCACCGAGGTGCGGAACTTGAACCGGAATCGAGCGACGGCGACGGCGGCGAGCAGGCAGACGAACCCGGACACGAGCACCGTCACGAGCGCGACGAGCATCGAGTTGCGCAGGAAGAGGAGGAATCCGCCGTCGGTGAGCAGCA
>NZ_JBFTMT010000017.1:0-68528 GCF_056397105.1 Microbacterium sp. 05N427 | reverse complement strand
GCCGTGCCCCCAGGCGTCGCGGCGGAGATCTGCGATGCCCKCTCCCCCGGCGGCGACCGCGGCCACAGCCCCGGTCTCGAGGGCGGACCGGGAGATCAGCGAACGCAGCATCGCACTCCGCGGCAGAGTGGCGGGGAGCGGCTCGTTCACCGTTCCACCCTACCCGCGCGGCCCGGGCCGGATCCGTCCGCCTGCCCGCGCCCGGGGGTCTCGGAGGCGGGCCGCCTAGAATGGACCGGTTCCCGATCCCTCGACCCGGAGTACGCATGCCCTCGAACGGCCTCGGCCTCAAGTCCCGTCTCGGCTACCTCGCCGAGCGCGCCCGTCGCATCAACGTCGGCTCGGTGATCGAGCGCGCCAAGGAGGCGTCCGCGCAGCACGGCAAGGCCGTCCCCGCCGTGGTGGTGGACATGCTGTGGTCGGCCGGGCGCCACAACGTCGGGTTCCAGGACTACATCGACTACGACTTCGCGATCCTGAACCGCGCCGAGCGGGCGACCTACATGACGCACCCGGTGTCGAACCAGATCTCGGAGCGCTACGCGCACCCCGACTACCGCCACCTGTTCCACGACAAGATCGAGTTCGACGAGAAGTTCTCGGACTTCCTCCGTCGCGAGTGGATGGTCGTGAAGGCCGGGAACGCCGAGGAGCTGCGCGCGTTCCTGGAGCGCCAGGGCACCGTCATCRTGAAGACGCCGATGGGACAGGCCGGATCCGGCGTGTTCCGCTACCACGCCGCCGACATCTCCGACTGGGACGCGTTCCACGCCGACCTGCTCGGTCAGGGCCGCCTGCTCGTCGAGGAGGTCATCCGGCAGCATCCCGACCTCGCCGCCGTCTGCCCCGGCACGGTCAACACGACCCGCGTAACGGCGTTCTTCGACGGGGAGAAGACGCACATCCTCGCGATGGCGCAGAAGTTCGGCCGCGGCGAGGTCAGCGACCAGATGTCCTTCGGCGGTTTCTACACGATGCTCGACGAGGACGGCCATGCCGTGAGCGCCGGCTACGACTCCCACGGTCACGTGCACGAGCTGCACCCGGACTCCGGTTTCCGCATCGCCGACTTCCAGCTGCCGATGATCGACGAGGTCAAGGCGTTCGTGGATCAGGTCGCGCGCGTCGTGCCGCAGGTGCAGTACGTCGGATGGGACATCGTGGTCGGCCCGGACGGCCCCGTGCTCGTAGAGGGCAACTGGGGCGCCGGCGTCTACGAGAACAAGCCGAGCGTCTCCGGCATCCGCACCGGTCACAAGCCGCGCTACCAGGCCGCCATCAAGTTCTGAGCGGCGCCCTTCGTCTCGCTGCGCTCGCTCAGGGACCGGGGGTACGGTCGCGGCGCCCTTCGTCTCGCTGCGCTCGCTCAGGGACCGGGGGTACGGTCGCGGCGCCCTTCGTCTCGCTGCGCTCGCTCAGGGACCGGGTGGGTCGCTGYGCTCGCTCAGGGACCGGGCGGGTCGCGGCGCTCGCTCAGGGACCGGGGATCGGTCCCTGAGCGAGGAGCGCAGCGACGAGACGAAGGGTCAGGCCGGGCGGATGATGCCCATCGGCGTCGACTCCGTGCCCTGGCCGAGCGGGTTGTCCTTGAGGATCGCGACGAGACGCTTCTCTGCGGCCTTCTCGAGCGTGGAGCCGAGGATGTTGCCGCCGAGGTCGTTGATGTCGACCACTGCCACATCGCACACGCCGCCGATCAGCTGCTGCATCTCGTGCGCCACCTCGCGCGGGCGCGCCGGCCCCAGCACGACCGAGCGGTCGTACGGCGGCATGGTGCCCTCGGTCGGCCCGTCGATCGCGCGTGCCTTCTCGCCGGCGATCCGGTAGAAGTCGCCGCGGCGTCCGAACGCCTTGGTCACGGCCGAGACCGCAGCCGCGAACAGGATCCGGGGCGTCCCGCACTCCCGCAGCGCCATCTCCATCGTCTCGGGCATGCCGAGGCCGATGCCGTACGGCGTGCGCGTCACGTACTTCGAGAGGAAGAACGCGAGCTTGCGCGGGTGGATCTCCTCGAGCAGGAACGAGCGCCCCTGAGTGATGCCGACGATCTTCTCCGTGATGAAGAGGAGGTCGCCCTTCTGCACCTCACCCGCGGCGTACTCTGTCACGATGTCTGCGAGCACATCGCCGGGCATGACGACCTTGGTGCGGATCGGGATCCGCAGCCAGCGCGCCCCCTCGACCGAGATCTCCAGGTTCTTGCCGTCGTTGGGCTTCGCGTCCGCACTCACTCGAGGTAGTCCCGCAGCGACTGCGAACGACTCGGGTGACGCAGCTTAGCCATCGTCTTCGACTCGATCTGGCGGATCCGCTCGCGGGTCACGCCGAAGGTGTCGCCGATCTGGTCGAGTGTCTTGGGCTGGCCGTCGCCGAGGCCGAAGCGCATGCGGATCACGCCCGCCTCGCGCTCGGACAGGGAGTCCAGCAGCTGCTCGAGCTGACGCTGCAGCATCGTGAAGCCGACCGCGTCGGCCGGGACGACTGCCTCGGTGTCCTCGATGAGGTCACCGAACTCGCTGTCGCCGTCCTCGCCGAGCGGGGTGTGCAGCGAGATCGGCTCACGGCCGTACTTCTGCACCTCGATGACCTTCTCCGGGGTCATGTCGAGCTCGCGGCTCAACTCCTCCGGAGTGGGTTCGCGGCCGAGGTCCTGCAGCATCTGGCGCTGCACGCGGGCGAGCTTGTTGATGACCTCGACCATGTGCACGGGGATGCGGATCGTACGAGCCTGGTCGGCCATGGCACGGGTGATGGCCTGGCGGATCCACCACGTCGCATAGGTCGAGAACTTGAAGCCCTTGGTGTAGTCGAACTTCTCGACCGCGCGGATGAGGCCGAGGTTGCCCTCCTGGATGAGATCCAGGAACTGCATTCCGCGACCCGTGTAGCGCTTCGCGAGGGAGACGACGAGGCGGAGGTTCGCGCCGAGCAGGTGGCTCTTGGCACGCTGACCGTCGCGGGCGACCCACTGCAGGTCGAGTCCGAGCTGACCGGTCTTCTCCGCCGCAGACATCGCGGAGAGCTTCTCCTCGGCGAACAGACCAGCCTCGATCCGCATCGCGAGCTCGACCTCTTCGGCCGCGTTCAGCAGCGCGACCTTTCCGATCTGCTTCAGGTAGTCCTTGACCGGGTCGGCGGTGGCGCCGGTGATCTGCGTCGAGTAGACGGGAACGTCGTCCTCGTCCGTCGAGCTGATCCGGATCGCGCCGGTGGGCAGCGGCTCGGTGAAGGCGGGCTTGGCGCCCTCCTCCTCGTCGCCGTCGTCGGCAGCGTCGGCGGGGGCCTCATCGGCGGTGTCGCCTTCGGCCTCGTCCTTGCTCTTCGCCCTGGACGTCCGCTTGGCCGCAGGCTTCTTCGCCGCCGCCTTCTTCGGAGCCGCCGGCTCGGCGGCTTCGACGGCCTGGGCCGCGACCTCCTCGGGCTCGGCCTGGTCGTTCTTCGTCCGGGTGTTCTTCTTCGTGGCAGTCGTCACGTCTCGCCTTTCAACGGAGCGCTTGCGCGGGCGCCCTGTGGTTTTTCGGCCCTTGGGCCTTGACGGCCCGTGCCCTCGCGGGCACTAGTAAGACCCTTGTCAAGTCCCCAGACCTTCCGGAATGGGTATTGACAACGGGTCGTCAGATAAGTATCGCACACTCTGCCGTCGCAGACGCCGGATCCCGCAATCGGCGTGGATCCTCTCGGGACACTCCCGGGATCGTCTCAGATCCGACCGTTCTTGTCGTCGTCGCCACCGGGTCGCGTGGCCAGGAAGCGCTCCAGTTCTGCGGCCAGCTCGTCGGCGCTGGGGAGCGAGCGCTCGTCGAATGCGGCGGGCGCCTCGTCCTCGAGCTCCAGGCCGGACATGTAGGCGTCGTAACGGTGCTCGAGCGTGCGCACCATCTGGCCGAGCTCCTCGTTGTCCCGTACCTGCTCCTCCACCCGCGCGAGGTAGTCCGCGCGCTTGTCCCGCAGAGCATCCGTGAGCAGCACGAGCCCCGTCGCCGCCATCACCTTCTCCGCGGCGGTGAGCACCGCGTCCGGGTACTCGGTGTCGGCGAGGTAGTGCGGCACCAGCAGCACGAAGCTCGCCACGCTGCGCTCCGCCTGCACGAAGCGGAACTCCAGCAGGTGCCCGGCGGTGCCGGGAACCTGAGTGCGCGGGCGCCACACGGAATGCGCGGCCGTGAGCTCCGCCCTGTTACCGCTCGCCGTGACGCCGATCGGCCGCGTGTGCGGCACCGGCATCGCGATCGAGTGCACCCAGGTCACGGTGGAGACGTCGTACTCCGCGGCGAAGTCGAGCACCACGTCGGCGAAGGCGTTCCAGGCGAAGTCGGGCTCATAACCGGCCAGCAGCAGGAAGGGCCGTCCGAGCGCGTCGTGCGCGAGCGACAGCTCCAGCCGGGCGGGCTTGAGCTCTGCGATGTGGTCCTGATCGAAGGTGAGCACGGGTCGGCGCGCGCGGTAGTCCAGCAGCAGGTCGTTGTCGAAGACCAGAACCGGCTGCGGATCCGTCGTCTCCGCCAGGTGATCGATGAGCCCCGACACCGCGGATCCCGCGTCCGTGAAGCCGGTCAGCAGAATGACCAGCGGCAGGCCGGACGGCACGCCGCCGGGGTATGCGACGCGTTCGTGGATCTCTCCGGAGATGGGCATGCCTCCATGCTACGAGTCGCCCCGCCGGCCGGATCCGCTGAGCGCTGAGAGCGAACACGCGGAGGGCCCATCCTCTCCTCGCGCACCGTGCCGAACCTAGGATGGAAACCATGACGTCTCCTGCGCTCGAGCTGCACACAGGCGCTCCGGCGGACGCGAACGCAGATGCGGTCGTGCTCGTCGTCGCCGGTCTCACGGACACCCCGGAAGACCTGTCCCCCTTCTCCTCCACCCACGCCGCGCTGACCGCGGTCGGCTTCACCGGGAAGGCGGGCTCCTACACTCGGATCCCTGCACCCGACGTCGCCGACGTGCCGGTCGCCGTCGTGAGCGCTGGATCCGCCCCCGATGCGAACGCCGTGCGCGAGGCCGTCGGGGCCGCGCTGCGCACGCTCACCGGCTTCGACCGCGTGTCCGTGCTGCTCGGCGACGCGGTCGCGGAACACGCGTCGGCAGCCGCCGAGGGCGCACTCCTGGGCGGATACCGCTTCGACGACTACCGCTCCGGCGACCAGCCGAAGCGCGCGGGGACGGTCGTGCTGCACGCCGAGCTCGCGCAGGAGGACGTCGCGCACGCCACGGCCCTCGCCGAGGCCGTCGCGCTGACCCGGGACCTCGTCACCACGCCCGCGGAGTGGCTGGGACCTGAGGACCTGGYGACCCGCGCCGTCGAGGAGCTCTCCGGATTCGACGTGACGGTCGAGGTGCTCGACGAGACAGCCCTCGCCGCAGGCGGTTTCGGCGGTATCCTCGGCGTCGGACAGGGATCCGACCGCCCGCCGCGCCTCGTGCGTCTCGACTACTCCCCCACCGGCGCTACCGGGCACATCGCCCTCGTCGGCAAGGGCATCACCTTCGACACCGGCGGCCTGTCGCTCAAGCCGCCGGCGAGCATGGTCGGCATGAAAACGGACATGGCGGGGGCGGCCAGCATCCTCGCCGCGACCAAGGCCGTCGCGGCTCTCGGCCTGCGGATCCGCGTGACCGCCTGGCTGTGCATCGCGGACAACATGCCCTCCGGCTCGGCGATCCGCCCGGGCGACGTGCTGCGCTTCGCCGACGGCCAGACCGTCGAGGTGCTGAACACCGACGCAGAAGGACGCCTCGTCCTCGCCGACGGGCTGGTGGCCGCGAGCCGTGAGAACCCGGACGTGATCCTCGACGTCGCCACCCTGACCGGCGCGATCATCGTCGCGCTCGGCATGCGCCACACGGGCGTGTTCGGAGACGACGACACCGTGCAGGAGGTGCTGGCCGCGGCATCCGCGACCGGTGAGGCCGCATGGCCGATGCCCCTTCCCGAGCACATGGAGGATGAGCTGAAGTCGCCGATCGCCGACATGGTCAACGCCAAGATCGGCGATCCCGCCGGTGGCTCGCTCTTCGCCGGCCTGTTCCTGCGCCGCATGGTCGGGCGCACCTCCGATGATGCCGGTGCGCCGCGCATCCCCTGGGCCCACCTCGACATCGCCGGCTCGTCCGAGCACAAGGGCGCCCCCTACGGCTTCACCGACAAGGGCGCCACCGGCGCGATCGTGCGCACGCTGATCGCCTTCGCCGAGGCGCGCGCGAACGGAGCACGCGCATGACCGCTCACACCTTCGACATCGTGATCCTCGGCGGAGGCAGCGGCGGTTACGCCGCAGCCCTGCGCGCCGCCGAGCTCGGCAAGTCCGTCGCGCTGATCGAGAAGGACAAGGTCGGGGGCACCTGTCTGCACCGCGGCTGCATCCCGACCAAGGCGCTGCTGCACTCCGCCGAGATCGCCGAGAACGTTCGCGACGCCGCCAAGTACGGCGTGGGCGCCTCCTTCGACGGAATCGACCCGGCCGGCGTCCGCGCCTACCGCGAGGGCATCGTCGCGAAGAAGTACAAAGGCCTCGAAGGGCTCGTCAAGGCTCGCGGCATCACGGTCGTCAGCGGCGAGGGAACTCTGCGCCCCGATCGTTCCATCGCGGTCGGCGAGGACGTCTACACCGGTGCCGACGTGATTCTCGCGACCGGCTCGTACAGCCGGTCACTGCCGGGCCTGGAGATCGGCGGGCGGATCCTCACCAGCGAGCAGGCGCTCGCACTCGACGAGGTGCCGCGGCACGTCGTCATCCTCGGCGGCGGCGTGATCGGTGTCGAGTTCGCCAGCGTCTGGCGCTCGTTCGGCGCCGAGGTCACGATCGTCGAGGCGCTCGATCACCTCGCGCCGAACGAGGACCTCTCGCTCAGCAAGGGCCTGGAGA
This sequence comes from Microbacterium sp. 05N427, assembly GCF_056397105.1. NCBI lineage: Bacteria > Bacillati > Actinomycetota > Actinomycetes > Micrococcales > Microbacteriaceae > Microbacterium > Microbacterium sp. 05N427. The sequence continues at coordinate 61,659 of NZ_JBFTMT010000017.1, read as the reverse complement.
GGGCGTTCCGCCGCCGCGGCATCGCCTACTCGCTGGGCGTGCGGTTCGCGAGCGCGACCCAGACCGAGGACGCCGTCACGGTCACCCTGGAGAACGGCACCGCCTACGAGGCCGACTACCTGCTCGTCGCCGTCGGCCGGGGGCCGGCCACGGCGGGACTCGGATTCGAGGAGGCCGGCGTGGCCATGGAGCGCGGTTTCGTGCTCACCGACCCCGAGCTGCGCACGAACGTGGACCGGCTGTGGGCCGTCGGCGACATCGTGCCGGGTCTGCAGCTCGCCCATCGCGGATTCCTGCAGGGCATCGCTGTCGCCGAGCGCATCGCCGGACTGACCCCCGCGGTCATCCCTGACGCGCAGATCCCGCGCGTCACCTACTGCAGCCCCGAGGTCGCCTCGGTCGGCGTCACCGAGGCCGCCGCGATCGAGGCCTTGGGCGCCGACGCGGTCGTCTCGTACGAGTACAACCTCGCAGGCAACGGCAAGAGCGAGATCATCGGCACGGGCGGACTCGTCAAGGTCGTGCGGCAGAAGGACGGTCCCGTGCTGGGCGTCCACCTGCTCGGCGACCGCGTCGGCGAGCTCATCACGGAGGGTCAGCTCGCCGTGAGCTGGGAGGCGCACCCCGAGGACATCGCTCCGCTGATCCACGCCCACCCGACCCAGAGCGAGGCGCTCGGCGAGGCGTTCCTCGCGCTCGCCGGCAAACCTTTTCACGCAATGTGAAACTTTTCTTACGCATCGTGGAAACAGCAGCTGGGCTGAACGCCTGGTTGCCCACTAAGCTGAACACCATCACGATTTTTCCTAAGGAGACTCCGTCATGAGCACACCCGTGGTCCTTCCCGCCCTCGGCGAAAGCGTCACCGAGGGCACTGTGACCCGTTGGCTCAAGCAGGTGGGCGACACCGTCCAGGCCGACGAGGGCCTGCTCGAGATCTCGACCGACAAGGTCGACACCGAGATCCCCTCGCCGGTCAGCGGCGTGATCGAGGAGATCCTCGTCAGCGAGGACGACACGGTCGAGATCGGCGCGATCCTCGCCCGCATCGGCGACGGCTCCGCCGCCGCGGCTCCGGCCCCCGCTGAGGCGCCCGCGCCGGCCGCAGAGCCCGCACCTGCTACAGAGCCAGCACCCGCCGCTGCCGCCCCCGCCGCCTCCTCGGACGCGACGGATGTGCGCCTCCCCGAGCTGGGCGAGAGCGTCACCGAGGGCACCGTGACGCGCTGGCTGAAGCAGGTCGGCGATGACGTGGCCGTCGACGAGCCGCTGCTGGAGATCTCGACCGACAAGGTCGACACCGAGATCCCCTCGCCGGTCGCCGGCACGCTGCAGGAGATCCTCGCCGCCGAGGACGAGACCATCGCCGTCGGCGCGGTCCTCGCACGCATCGGCAGCGGCGCTCCGGCTGCGGCCGCCCCGGCCGCCCCTGCACCCGCACCCGCCGCTGAGCCCGCCCCGGCACCCGCCGCCGCGCCCGCTCCTGTCGCTGCGCCTGCTCCGGTTGCGGCCCCGGCTGCTCCCGCCCCGGCTCCGGCTCCCGCCGCCGCCGCTCCCGCTGCCGCCGCTGCTCCCGCTGCCGCCGACTCCGGATCCGACTCGGTGTACGTGACGCCGCTCGTGCGCCGCCTCGCCACCGAGAAGGGCGTCGACCTGGCGTCCATCGCCGGCACCGGCGTGGGCGGACGCATCCGCAAGGAGGACGTGCTGAACGCCTCGGCGGCTCCGGCTGCCGCGCCCGTGGCGGCCGCTGCGCCGAAGAAGGCTCGCGAGATCTCTCCGCTGCGCGGCACCACGCAGCCGATGTCGCGTCTGCGCAAGGTCCTCGCGGAGCGCGCGGTCGCGTCGATGCAGCAGACCGCTCAGCTGACCACGGTCGTCGAGGTCGATGTCACGAGGCTCGCCGCGTACCGCGACCAGGTGAAGGGCTCCTTCCAGCAGAAGACCGGCGACAAGCTGTCCTTCCTGCCGTTCTTCGCCCTTGCCACCGCCGAGGCGCTGCAGGAGTTCCCGATCGTCAACGCCACGGTCGACGGCACCGACATCGTGTACCCGGCATCGGAGAACATCTCCATCGCCGTGGACACCGAGCGCGGTCTGCTCACGCCGGTGCTGCGCGATGCCGCGTCGAAGAACCTCGCTCAGATCGCGCACGAGATCGCCGATCTCGCGGCTCGCACCCGCGACAACAAGCTGAAGCCCGATGAGCTCGCCGGCGGCACGTTCACGCTGACCAACACGGGCTCGCGCGGCGCGCTGTTCGACACCCCCGTGGTGTTCCTGCCGCAGTCCGCGATCCTGGGCACCGGCATCGTCGTGAAGCGCCCCGGCGTGGTCACGGTCGACGGCCAGCAGGCCATCGCCGTGCGGTCCTACGTCTACCTCGCGCTGTCGTACGACCACCGCACGATCGACGGAGCGGACGCCGCGCGCTTCCTCTCGTCTGTCAAGGCACGCCTGGAGGAAGCGGACTTCGCCGCTCAGCTCGGCGCCTGACCTCGGTCACGGGGGCCCCGCCCCTTYGGATGGCGGATTCGCGATGTCATACACATCGCGGATCCGCCATTCGGCGTTTCTGCGGATGATCACAACCATCTGCGCCTCCCCGTCGGATCCGTTCCGGATCGCGGCGATGTCACCGTAGTCCTCGATCAGCTCGGCAGGCTCCTGCGCCGGGCGAAGAGGGCGGGAGGCCGCAGTGCCGCCGTCCCACACCTCGGCGCAGGCCGGACGCGGCGCAGCCTCGCAGGCCCGCACCGCGGCGATCAGCTCGCCGCCCGCCGCCTTCGGGTCGGCGAGCGACGACGCACCGGGCGCCCGCGTGCGATCGGGCTCGGGCTCGGACGGCGCTGCTCCGGTCGGTGCCGAGGTCGTCGGCGCGGCAGGCGAAGGCGTGCCGTTCTCCGGCGGCATGTTGTCCGCCGCCCGAGACGTGCGGTCAGCGGCATCGGCTCCGCCCGTGCCGGACGGCCACAGCGCCCCGGTCAGGGTGATCGCGACCGCCGCCGAGGCCGCGACGAGGACGGGCCCTCGCCACCGCTTGCGCCGCAGCGGCCGCTCCGACCGCGCGGCGGATGACCGTTCGCGCGCGCTGCGGTGGACCGCGGCCAGGTCTCGGATCCGCCCTCGCGTGCGCCCCACGGCACCGTGCAGCGCGCGCATCGGCTTCCCGGCCACAAGGCGGCTGAGGCGGCCGCTGCGAGGCTCCGCGCGGGGAGCGGCGCGTGCACGCGGCAGTCTCTGCATCGCATCGCCCCTCCGCGCCCCGGTCCGCCGCGGGGCGCGGACATCCACGCGCCCCGAGGCGCGCAGCTCTCTTCGCTGTGGAGGACGTTCGCGCCGCAGCGAGACCGGGCGTGCGGGATCCTCCTCACGGTCCTCCGCCGCGAACTCATCCGCGATCAGCCGCAACGGCCGTGGCGCGGCGATCTCGAGCAGTTCCCCCTCCCACCGTGCAGCTTCGGCGCGGAGGCGACGCGGATCATGCAACGCTTCCGCGAGGCGGGTGAGGACGCGCCGAAGCGCGCGGTCCTCGATCCGCCCTTCCAGGTCGCGCAGCAGCTCCTCACCCGTCTTGCGCGGCGGCCCGTCCGCGTGCCCGCCCTCGACCGCATCGATCACGAACACGGGCCGGGCCTCATCCGTGAGCCACCAGCTGCCGTGCGGCTCGTCGCCCGGCCCCTCGTCGTCCCCCTCGTCGTCGCGCGTCTCGCGGCGATCGCCTTCGCCTCGCCGGCCGTGCCCGGCCTCGGGCTTTCCGCCCTCGAGTTCGAGAACTCCGCGCAGGACGCTGACGGCGAGCGTGATCGCTTCGCCGTGCGAGATCCCGCCCGCCTGCGCCGCCTGCGCGAGAGAGGTGCGCACGGTCCGCACGCACCAGGGCAGCAGCACGTCCTGCCCTTCCGTCCGCAGCGCGACGTCGAGCGGCGCCGCCACGTGCTCCGCCCCCGCGAAACCCCACCCCGCCCAGCCCTGCAGCCGATCCGCGTCCACCCGTACTGCCATGCCCCCGGTGCGCGTCACGAGATCGCCCTCGAACGGGCCCTCGTCCTCGACGAGCGTTCGGATGGTGCGATGCGCACCTGCCACGGTGATGCCTCTGCTGCGTTCCGTCATGCCCCCATCCCAGCGCGCCGGGGACCTCCGCGACGCGGCCATCGCGCAATCCGTGTGCAGTCCCGACCGCACCGATCCTGTGCAGGACGAAACTGTTCGCCCAGCGCGTGTCAGTCCGCGCCGTCACACGCCCGCAGAATCGGTAGGCTGGAGGGTATGGCAAAAAGTCCCTCCGCGACGGAGAAGCAGCCCGGCTTCTTCTCGCAGCTGCGCTCGCTCTTCCGCTTCACCCGGGAGATCTACCCGTGGCTGCCCTGGGCGCAGATCGCGCTCCTTGTCGGCGGCGTCCTCGTCGGCCTGATCGTCGGCTACCTCATCCCGCCGCTCCAGATCTGGAGCATCGTGCTGTGGGGCATCACCGGCCTGCTGCTGGGTGTGCTGGGCGCCATGTTCCTGATGACGCGCCTGTCTACGACCGCGATGTACCGCAAGATCGACGGCATGCCCGGCGCCGCCGGTCACGTCATCAGCACCTCGCTGGGCCGCAGCTGGCAGGGATCAGAGGTCCCCGTCGGCGTGAACCCGAAGACGCAGGACGCGGTGTACCGTGCGATCGGCCGCGGCGGCATCGTGGTCATCGCCGAGGGCTCCCGGGGTCGTCTCACCCGCCTCGTCAAGGATGAGAAGACCAAGGCGATGCGCGTGGCGCAGGGCGTGCCCGTGAACGTGTTCTACGTCGGTCACGGCGAGGACGAGGTCTCGATCGACAAGCTGTCCAAGACCATCAAGAAGCTCCCCAAGGCGATCGACAACGCGACCATGGCCGCGGTGATCAAGCGTATGGAGTCGGTCTCGCAGTCCGTCGCGTCGCTGCCGATCCCCAAGGGCATCGACCCGCTCAAGACGCGCGCACCGCGGCCGCGCTGAGCCCCTAACGCCACGAGCGCCCGGTCCCCTCGCGGGGCCGGGCGCTCGTCGTTCCCGTGGCGGATCCGATCAGGCCGTCGTGTCCCGCATGTGCTCCTTCGGGAGCTTGCGGACCTTCGCCCGGCGGCGGCGGCGCTCCGGGATCATCGAGCGCATCTCGTCGAGCTTGCCGAAGCACAGCAGCCGGTCCTCGTCCTCGAGCACCACGTGCTTGCGCGGATTCGGGATGACGGTGACGCCGCGGTGCAGGGTGAGGACAGTGATGTCGCGATCCCACAGGCCGAGGTCGCCGAGCTGCTTGCCGACCTGCTCTGCGCCGGCGTGGATGACGAGCTCCGCGACCCCGTAGCCCGTGGAGACGCTGAGGCGCTGGCGCACGTCGATCTCGGGGAAGTTCACCTGGTTCGCGATGAAGTCGATGATCGCGCCCGCCACATCCAGTCCGGTGGCGGCCTCGATGCCCTGCAGACCCGGCGAGGAGTTCACCTCCATGACCAGAGGTCCGCTCTCCCCCTCGAGCATGTCGACACCCGCCACGCGCAGCCCCATGATCTGCGCGGCGCGGACGGCGGTCTGCTCGTAGACGGGGTCGAGCTGCACGGCTTCGACCGTGCCGCCCCGATGCACATTGGAGCGGAACTCGTCGCCGTTCGCGACCCGCCGCATCGCGGCGACCACCCGATCGCCGACGACGAGGGCGCGGATGTCCCGGCCTCGGCTCTCCGAGATGAACTTCTGGATCAGCACGTTCTGCTTCGTGGAGTGCAGCGTCTCGATGATCGCCTCGGCGACCTTCACCTGAGGGGCGAGGATGACGCCGATCCCCTGCGTGCCCTCGAGCAGCTTGATGACGACCGGCGCACCACCGACGCGCTCGATAGCCGGGCGCACGTCGGCGCGGTTGCGCACGAACGCGGTGGGAGGCATCGCGATGTTGTGCCGGGACAGGATCTGGTTCGCGCGGAGCTTGTCCCGCGCGCTGGAGATGCCGTTCGCGGTGTTCGGCGTGTAGACGTCCATCTGCTCGAACTGTCGGACGACGGCCGTGCCGAAGTAGGTGATCGAGTTGCCGATGCGCGGCAGGATCGCGTCGTAGTCACTCAGACGGCGCCCACGGAAATGCAGATCCGGTTCATCGGCGGTGAGGTCGATCGCGAAGCGCAGGGTGTTCAGCACCCGGATCTGATGTCCGCGCTGAAGAGCGGCGGCGCGGAGGCGCTGGGTGGAGTAGGACTGCGGGGCGCGCGAGAGCACGGCGAGCTTCACGGTGATTTCCTGCCAGGATGTGTGTTGTGGACCGACCTACTCATTCAAGCACCCTAATCGGGTGGCGGGAGTGGGTGTCCCTCCCCGACGTCGGAATCCCCTGGATCAAGGCGAAGGTCGACACCGGTGCGCGCAGCTCGTCGCTGCACGCCCAGCACATCCGCGAGTTCGAGCGCGACGGCGCCCCCTGGGTTCGGTTCGACGTCCGTCCGTGGCAGGGCGCGCACGAGCTCGTCCCCGTGGAACTGCCGATCTTCGACCGCCGCGACGTGCGCTCCTCGTCCGGGCACGCGCAGAGTCGTCTGGTCGTGCTGCTGGATCTCGTGCTGGTCGGCCGCAGGGTCACCGCCGAGGTCACGCTCAGCAACCGCAGCGAGATGGGCTTCCGGATGCTGATCGGCCGCGAGGCGCTGCGCCAGGGCTTCACGATCGATCCTGCGCGCTCGTTCCTGGGCGGCAAGGCCCCGAAGACGTTCCGCCGCCTCAACCAGGGCCACACGGCCGCCTGAGCTCAGGCGCGGATGAGGACCGTTCCGACCGCCTTGTCGTGCAGCCCGCGCTGATCGGCGTCGAAGACGACCGCGGGGATCACGAAGACGAGCAGCACGGTGCGCACGATCGGACGCCATAGCCCGACCCAGCCGCCGTTCACCATGACCACGCGAAGGCCCACGATGCGATGCCCTGGGCTGCCGCCGATCGTCGGGATGAACAGGATCTGCAGCACCGCGAACACGATCATCGGCGCGAACTGGGTGATGCCAGCCTCTTTCGGAAACGCGAACTGCTGGAACCCGAGGAAGGCGCTGGCGATGATCGACGCCGCCGCGTAGTCGATCGCGAGAGCCGCGATGCGCCGGCCGATCCGTCCGACGCTGCCGGCACCGGTTTTGGGGAGGCCGAGGCGTTCTCCGGGGTAGGTCTGCGCGGTGTCGGACATCCCTCCAGCCTAGGCGACGCGCACCGCTGGCCCCGCCCCGCCCTGGCCCGTCCGCGGCACGCTCGCCCGGTTCCCCGCCCGCAGAAGTGCCAGGCGGGGACTGCCTCCTCAGCGGTTCAGGATCCTCTGCGCGAGCCGGTTGCCGAGGAACTGTCCCGCCTGCACGATCACCACGATGATCGCCACCGTGACCCACGTCGCCTGCGCATCGAACTGCTGGTAGCCGTACAGGATCGCGAAGTTGCCCAGTCCGCCTCCGCCGATGAAGCCGGCCATCGCCGACATGTCGACCACGGCGATGAACATGAAGGTGTAGCCGAGGATCAGCGGGGCGAGCGCCTCCGGGATGACGACCGTGAAGAGGATCGAGATCCGGCGGGCGCCGATCGCGCTGGCCGCCTCCACGATGCCGGGATCCACGGCCACGAGGTTCTGCTCCACCACACGACCGATGACCACCGCGGCCATGATCGTCATCGGGACGATCACCGCGGCGGTCCCGAGCGTCGAACCCACCACCGCCTTCGTCACGGGCGCGACCGCGGTCAGGAAGATGATGAACGGGATCGGGCGGATCAGGTTCACGACGAGGTTCAGGGCATGGAACAGCACGGCGTTCTGGAACAGGTTCCCCGGGCGAGTGGCATACAGGAGCGCACCGAGGAGCAGACCGGCGACCCCTCCGATCAACAGCGTGACGACGACCATGATGACGGTCTCCTGCACGGACTGGAGCAGAACCGGCGCGAGGGATCCCCAGTCCGACCACGGGAGCAGCAGCGCCGCACGCACAGCGGAGACGGGGTTCATCGCGGACTCTCCGGCGTCGGCGCGGTGCCCTCCAGCAGCCTCGCGTCCTCGAGCAGTACGGCGCGGGTGCGCGCGGAGAGCTCCGCCGCGATCCGCGCGACGACCGTGCGGTCGGCGTCGATCCGGTACGTGAGGGTGCCGAGCTGCTGACCGCGGATGTCGGTCACACCGCCGTAGACGACCGTGCCTCGCACGCCGTGCCGATCCAGCACGGCGGTGACGTCGTCGCTCGTGACCTCGTTCACGTCGACGCTGAGCAGCGCGCCGCCTCGCACTCTGAGCGCCTCCAGGGTCTCGCCCTGAGGCACCCCCTGCGTGACGGCGTCGACGAAGCGCGCGGTCAGCGCGGCACGAGGGTGCGCGAACACCCGATACGTGTCGCCGTGATCGACGATCCTCCCCTGGTCCATCACGATGACCCGATCGCAAAGCTCATGAACGATCGAGATCTGATGCGTGATCACGACCATCGTGATGCCCAGACGGCGATTGATCTCGCTGAGCAGGTCCAGCACCTCCGCGGTGGTCTGCGGATCCAGCGCGCTGGTCGCCTCATCCGCGAGCAGCAGTTCGGGGCTCGTCGCGATGGCGCGCGCGATGCCGACCCGCTGCTTCTGACCGCCGGAGAGCCGGCGCGGCCGCTGGCCCGCCTTGTCCGCGAGGCCGACGAAGTCCAGGAGCTCGGCGACCCGCGCGTCGATGTCGGCCTTGCTCCAGCCCGCGACCCGCAGCGGGTAGGCGACGTTGCCGTGAACGGTACGCGCGTGGAAGAGGTTGAACTGCTGGAAGATCATGCCGATGCGCCCGCGCAGACCGCGCAGCTCCGCCGCGGACGCCCGGCCGACATCCACACCGAGCACGCGCACCACGCCGGAGGACGGGCGCTCCAGGCCATTGATGAGGCGTACCAGCGTCGACTTGCCGGCGCCGGAGTAGCCGATGACGCCCACGATCGAGCCGGGCTCGACGGTGAAGCTCGCGTCCTCCACGGCGACGAACCCGCCGGGAGCCCGGGATCGCCCCGAGCCTCCGACGGGATACGCCTTGGAGACGGCATCGAACGAGATGACCGATGCCATCCCGCTCAGCCCTTGGCCTTGAGCGCCGTCTGCAGCGAGGTGAGCTCCTCCCCCAGCTTCGCCGCCGTCCAGCTCGTCTGGAACTTCAGGTTCTTCTGATTGAGTGCCGTGACCGCCGCCTCGACCTCGGGAGAGTGGTACGCCGCCACGAGCTTCTCCCAGCGCGGGTCATCCTTCTTGTCGGCGCGGGTGACGAACACGTTGATGTACGGGGCGAGCTTCGGATCGTCGAGGTTCTCCTTGAAGACGATCAGGTCGTCGCCGAGGCCGCCCTTCTGTGCCTGGGTGTTGTTCACCACAGCCGCCTGGGCGCTGCCGTCCTTGAGCGCCGTGACCGTCTGGTTGGCATCGACCGGCTTGAGCGTGATCGACGAGGTCACCACGTCGCTCGGGGCGGCCAGCGCACTGCCACCGTCCTTCAAGGTGAGCAGACCCGCCTTCTGCAGGTTCAGCAGCGCGCGGGCGAGGTTGCTGGGATTGTTCGGAACCGCGACCGTGGCGCCCTCCGGCAGATCCTTCACATCGTGGTACTTCTCCGAGTAGAGCGCGAGCGGATAGACCGCTGTCGCGCCGACCGGGACCAGCGTGCCGCCGTTCTTGACGTTGAACTGCGACAGGAAGATCAAGTGCTGGAACAGGTTCACATCCAGCGCGCCGTCCTGGACGCCCTGGTTCAGCTGCACGCCGTCGTTGAGGGTGCGCACCTCGAGGTCGATGCCCTCGGCTTTGAGCTTCCCCTTCAGGATCGTCCAGTACTGCTCGTTCCCGTCGTCGGCGCCGATCACGATGTGCTTCGCATCGGAGGACGACGAGGCCGAGCCCGATCCGGGCGCGCAGCCGGCGAGCGCCATCATCCCGACGGCCGTGACGGCGAGGGCGGAAAGGAGGCGGTTCACTCGGTGCGTTGTCATGACCAGGATCGAACCATCGTCGGCGCCCCCGCCGCTCGCGAACGCGACACTCTTGGTCATCCATGGCCACACGACGAAACACGGGAAGGATCCGCCAATGCGATCGCAGTAGGCCCCGATTGTGTAACACGCCCGAAACATTCCAGACACGATCGCGTCATCCCCTCCTCGTAACCTGCTTGCAGGTCACTCGACCGCACCCGTTCCTCCAGGAGTTGATGCATGTTCACCACCCCCGCCGACGTGCTCGCGTACATCCGCGATAACGACGTCAAGTTCCTCGACATCCGCTTCACCGACCTGCCCGGCGTGCAGCAGCACTTCAACATCCCCGCTGCGACGGTCGACGACGACTTCTTCGTCAACGGTCAGCTCTTCGACGGCTCCTCGATCCGCGGCTTCGCGTCGATCCACGAGTCGGACATGCAGCTCATCCCCGACGTGACCACCGCTTACATCGACCAGTTCCGCGAGGCCAGCACGCTCGTCATGCTGTTCGACATCTACAACCCCCGCACGGGCGAGATCTACAGCAAGGACCCGCGTCAGGTCGCCAAGAAGGCCGAGAAGTACCTCGCCTCGACCGGGATCGCCGACACCGCCTACTTCGCCCCCGAGGCCGAGTTCTACATCTTCGACGACGTGCGCTACTCCGTCACGGCGGGAGAGAGCTTCTACAAGGTCGACTCCGAGGAGGCCGCGTGGAACAGCGGTCGCGAGGAGGAGGGCGGCAACCTCGGCAACAAGACGCCGTTCAAGGGCGGCTACTTCCCCGTCGCGCCGGTGGACAAGACCGCCGATCTGCGCGACCACATGACGCTGAACCTGATCGACGCGGGCTTCCACCTGGAGCGTTCGCACCACGAGGTCGGCACCGCCGGTCAGCAGGAGATCAACTACCGCTTCGACACCATGGTGCACGCGGCCGACGACATCCTGAAGTTCAAGTACATCATCAAGAACACCGCCGCGGAGTGGGGCAAGACGGTCACGTTCATGCCGAAGCCGCTGTTCGGCGACAACGGATCAGGCATGCACACGCACCAGTCCCTGTGGCTGGACGGCAAGCCGCTGTTCTTCGATGAGAACGGCTACGGCCAGCTCAGCGACACCGCCCGCTGGTACATCGGTGGCCTCCTCAAGCACGCGCACGCCGTGCTGGCCTTCACCAACCCGACTCTGAACAGCTACCACCGTCTGGTGAAGCACTTCGAGGCGCCGGTCAACCTGGCCTACTCCGCCGGAAACCGCTCCGCCGCGATCCGCATCCCGCTCACGGGCTCCAACCCGAAGGCCAAGCGCATCGAGTTCCGCGTTCCGGACGCCTCGGGCAACCCGTACCTCGCCTTCGCCGCGCAGCTCATGGCCGGCCTCGACGGCATCCGCAACCGCATCGAGCCGCTCGAGCCGATCGACAAGGACCTCTACGAGCTTCCCCCGGAGGAGGCCAAGAACATCCCGCAGGTGCCGAACTCCCTGCTGGACTCGCTCGAGGCGCTCCGCGCCGACCACGACTTCCTCCTCGAGGGCGGCGTGTTCACGAAGGAGCTCATCGAGACCTGGATCTCCTACAAGTACAACAACGAGATCCTCCCGATGGCCCAGCGCCCGCACCCGTACGAGTACGAGCTCTACTTCGGCGTGTAAGAAGATTCCGCGGCTGGAGCGGATTTGGTCCGCAGTCAGTCCGTAGAACCTCAAGAACCCGTCTCAGTGTCCCCCGGCTGAGACGGGTTCTTTCGTGCTTCGGGGGCTGCTGTGTGATCGCGCCGACGCGTCATCCGTTCCAGGCGGCCGCCTGAATGCAGTCCCGCGGCGCGGCTCTTGGTCGGCAGTAGGGACGTGATAGCGTGCGCTCAGCATCCGTCGAGCAGATCGGGACATCTCATGGGGAAACGACGCACGCTCATCCATCGCTATGGCGTTCTCGCCGCGACGGCCGCGCTGTGTATCGCCGGCACCGGCAGCGCCGCCTACGCGGCCAACGCCGACCCGGACCAAACGACTGACCCGTCCGTGGAGGCGTTGCTGGCGCCGACGGTGAACCCGAAGATGCAGCAGACGATGGCTCTGCTTGAGAAATACAGTGTTGACCAGCGAGACGCGGAGTACAGGGGCGCCTACAGTTTGGAGCAGATCGACGGCGGAACCAAGCTTCTCGCACGCTACTCAACGAGTCATCCTGCCTCCGCTCGCCTACTCGAAGCGCTCAAGCAGGTGCAGAAGGAAGCGCCCCTCCCTGTCGAGCTCGTGCCCTTCACGTTCGACCTTGAAAAGAGTTACGACGTGGCGCAGCACGTTTCAGGCAAGGATTCGATCCTCGTCAGCGAGTACGGGATCACTCCGACCATCGCAGTGGTGGACGAGGCCACCGGAACAGTCACCGTCGAGACTTCCGATACGAGCGAGACCGCACGATCCCTCGCTAAGAATGGCAAGCTCAGGCTGTCCGTCGACGGAGTGAACGTCGACGTGAGCATCGGCGTCGGCAGGCCGTTGGTGTTTCAGTAATCACGTAGCGACGACGCCGCCCGGCACTCTGGTGGCCTCGTGCTCGACTCCGGCCCGTACGGCTCCGGAGTTCTCTGCGCTGGAACCCCCGCCGCGCAGCGGCCTCGACGCGCGCACCGGCATGCCAGGCTCAACGCCCTCCGAGGCTTAGCGTTGCCCAGGGGGCGGAGGAGGACTGTGATGGGCCATGGACACTCGCACGCATCGTCGACGCCCAGGGACGTCTCGATCGCCCGCACGCCGAAGCGGATCCTGCTGACGATCCTGGTCGTCATCGGAGTGGCCACGATCGTGGGCCTGCTCCTCCTCTGGCCCTCCGGCGGCGCACCCTCCGGTCCGGCCTCCGGCGCTGCCCCGGCTCAGGGCACGAACTACCCGACGGGCGAGATCCTCACGATCACGCCGGGGTGCGGCGTCGCCCCGTCCGCAGATGGCTCCGGCTCGACAAACGGCACCGGTTCCCCCTCCGGCGGGTCCGCCTCCTCCAACGGCAGGGCTGGATCAGCGACGGGCGCAGCAGCTGGATCCGGATCCGCATCGGCCTGCGCGATCGCGAAAGTGAAGATCGAATCGGGTCCGCGTGCGGGCGACTCCGTCACCATCATGCTGAACGGTCCCTTCGCCCACGCCGGGCTCCGTCCCGGGGACCGGCTCGAGCTAATGGATGTCCGGCGCCCCACGACCCCCGGCGTCGTGCAGCCGGGAGGGGTCGATCCCGGGATCTCGGCGTTCGGCGTCGTGCGGACCATCCCCCTGGCGGTGTGGGTCGGGCWGTTCGTCCTGATCGTCGTGGCCGTCGGGCTTCTCCGCGGCCTGCTCGCGCTCATCGGGCTGGTGTTCAGCGGAGCGATGATCGTGATGTTCATGCTTCCTGCGCTCCTGCATGCGGGACCGGCGATCCCGATCGCGCTCGTCGGAGCCTCGGCGATCCTCTATGTCGTGCTGTATCTCGCCCACGGCGTCTCGATGCGCACGAGCGCCGCCCTGGCCGGGACACTGGCAGGAGTCGTCGTCACCGCGATCCTCGCGCAGCTCGCCGTGAGCACCACCCGACTCAGCGGCATCGACGAGAGCGCCGGTTTCCTGGCCCCGATGTTGCCGCAGGTCGACTTCCAGGGACTGCTCACCTGCGCGATCATCGTCGCCGGGCTGGGCGTGCTCAACGACGTGACCATCACGCAGAGCTCCTCGGTGTGGGAGTTGCGCGCGGTCGCCCCCGACCTCTCCCGCCGACAGCTCTTCAACCGGGCCATGCGGATCGGACGCGACCACATCGCCTCCACGATCTACACGATCGTGTTCGCCTACGTCGGTGCGTCGCTGAGCGTCGTGCTCCTGCTCTACGTCTACAACCAGCCGATGCTGAACCTGCTGAGCATCGAGGACATCGCCACCGAGATCGTCCGCACCCTGTGCAGCGGCATCGGACTCGTACTCGCAGTGCCGTTCACCACCGCCATCGCCGTTGCTCTGGTGCCGCCACGAGCGGCGACCTCCGACGGAGATCCCGCGTCACCGGAGCTGCGCGAGGACGATGCCGCCAAGGTCGAGTGGCTGCGCACGCTCCGCACCGTCGAGAGTCCACTCTTCCCCGGCGCGGACGCGAGGACCGTCGACGAACGGGCCTAGCCCGCCGACTCCCCCGTCGAGGATCCCGACAGAACTCACGCAGCGCTCCGGGTCATGCCGCCGAGAACGACTCGTTCCACTCGTGCACGCCCGCACCGACCTCGACCGCGAATCCCGATGGCAGCGAGACCTCCGCGACCACGCCGTCCGGAATCGTCGCCGTCACCCGGAGCACCCCGCCGTCCACACTCCACCCCGTCGCGATCGTGCCATGGCGCGATTCGAGCGTCGTCTCCGCCGAGGTCAGTCCGGCCGCGGGCGGGCGCGGCGCGATGCGGACGCGGGCGTGTCCCGGTGCGGCGGGCGCAAGACCCGCGACGACCCGATGCAGCCAGGTCGCGACGGCGCCGAACGCGTAGTGGTTGAAGCTGGTCATCTCGCCGGGGTTGATCGTGCCGTCCGGCAGCATCGAGTCCCAGCGCTCCCACATCGTCGTCGCGCCCATCGTGACCGGGTACAGCCAGGAGGGGCACTGCTCCTGCAGCAGCAGTCGGTACGCCGTCTCCAGGTGCCCCGTCTCCGACAGCGCCGTAAGGATGAACGGCGTTCCGGCGAAGCCCGTCGTGATCACGTGCCCGGCCTCCGCGACGAGCTCCGCAAGCCGGTCGCCCGCGGCGGCGCGATCGGCCCCGTCCAGCAGCCCGAAGACGATCGCGAGCGCGTACACGGTCGGTGCATCGCTGTGGATCCGGCCGTCGCGCACCCAGTGCTCGACGAAGGCGTCCCCGATGCGCGTCGCCAAGGCATCGAACTCCGCCGCGTCGTCCTCCCGTCCGAGCACGAGCGCGGCGTCGCGCGCGATCACGACGGAGCGGCGCACGCAGGCGGTCGCCACGACCGAGGGATCCGCCTTCGCCATGTACGGCGCGTCCGGCGGCGCCGTCGGATCGAGCCAGTCGCCGAGCTGGAAGCCGCCCTCCAGCAGACCACGTGGAGACAGTGCGGCGCCCACCCGGCGGACGTGCCCGGTCATCGAGGCGTACTGGTCCGCGAGCACGCGTGCGTCTCCATAGGCCTCGTACATCGCCCAGGGCACCCAGCACGCCGCATCGTTCCAGAGCGCGATGACGAGGCTCGACCCCATCGCCGCAGCCATCGCGCCGATCTCCTCGTACTTCAGGTTGTCCGGCACGACGATGGGGATGCGGCCGTCGGCATGCTCCTGCTCGACGGCGAGATCGCGCAGCCAGTCGGCGAGGAACGCCTCCGTGTCGTAGAGATAGACCGCGGTCTCCGCGAAAGCGGCGAGGTCGCCCGTCCAGCCCAGGCGCTCATCGCGCTGGGGGCAGTCGGTGGGCACGTCGACGAAGTTGCCGCGCATGCCCCAGACGATGTTCTCGTGAAGGCGATTCAGGAGCGGGTGCGAACTGCGGAAGGTGCCGGTGCGGATCAGATCGGATCCGATCACGACCGCCCGCAGGGCCGCGGCGAGGTCGTCATCGGCACCGGACCAGCCGGAGACCTCCGCATACCGGAATCCGTGGAAGGTGAGCGTGGGCTCGAAGACGTCGTCGGAGCCCGAAAGCACGAAGACGTCGGTCGCGCGTGCCCGGCGCAACGGGCGCGTACCCAGCTCCTCCTCGTCGAGGACCTCGGCGTGACGCACGGTGATCTCCTGACCCGCGATCCCGCGCACCGAAAGCCGGGTCCATCCGACGAGGTTCTGGCCGAAGTCTGCGAGCAGAGCTCCTGCCGGGGACCGCCAGACCGAGATCGGCGCGATCTCGGTCTGCCTGCGGACCGGCGGAGAGGTGTAGGCGGTGAGGCGCTCGGCATCGAAGGGCACGACCCGCACTCCGCCCTCTCCTGGCACCGGAGCCGCGGCGAACCGTTCGGCCGCCCGGACGCGGCGGTCGATCCGCTGCCCGTCGTAGAGGTCGTCGGCGGTGGTCTCGGTCGGCACCGAGGTCCACGTCTCGTCGGTTCCGACCGTCTGCACGTGGCCGTCCGCGAACACGATCCGCAGTTCGACGAGCGCGGCGCGCTCCGCCCCGTACACCTCGCTGCTGCCGTCCCATCCGAGATGCCCGGAGTACCAGCCCGATCCGATGACCGCCTCGATCACCGCCCGATCGTCCGGCAGCCCGACGAGCAGCGGCGTCGCATCCCACTGCGCGTATCGCAGCCGCCACTCGTAGCTGGTCCAGCCGGGAGTCAGCAGGTCGGTCGTAACGGGCACCCCGTTCACCCGCACCTCGCAGACTCCGAGCGCGGTCGCGAGCACCTCCGCGCGCGCGACCGCCCCGTGATCCTGGTCGAGTGCGAACACCCGGCGGACGGCGGGGGCGCCGTCGATCGGCCGGTCCGGGGTGATCATGAGGGCGGTGGGTGGCGTGGTCACGTGCTGTCCTTCTCGGTGGGGCGTCAGATGCGGCGGACGGAGGGGCGGTGCGGATCGGGCAGGTCAGCGCTGGTCCTGTGGTCGGTGCCGGTCGATCCAGTCGACGATCCGGCGGAGGCCGTCCTGCGCGGCAGGCGTCCCCGGCTGAGCCAGATAGCCATGAAAGGTCTCCGGCACGGTCTCGTAGCCGGTCTCGACGCCGGCCGCCCGCAGCGCCGCCGCGAACGCCGCCGACGATGCCCGCAACTCGTCGGACTCCGCATCCATCACGAACGTGGGCGGCATGCGGTCCAGGGGTCCGAGCGCCGGGAAGGCGACCGGATCCTCGTGATAGCGCACTCCCGCCCAGTTGAGGTTCAGGAGGCTGACCATGCGCGGCGTGAAGCGGAACGGCGGAGGCGCGCTCTCGAGCGCGGCGACGAGATCGTCCGGGAGCGGGGGCAGCGCGAAGTGCAGCAGCGGGTACGCCGCGACCAGGGTCGCCGGCGGCCGCTCCCCTGCCGCGATGAGTCGTCGAACAACGCCCGTGGCGAGATTGGCGCCCGCGCTCGCACCTCCCAGATGGAGGCGCTGCTGCGTCGTTCCCAGGCGCTCGAGGTGGGTCTGCACCCACTGCCAGGCGGCGAGCACGTCATCGGAGAGCACCGGGAAGCACGTACGCCCGCGAGCCTTGCGGTAGTCGACGGATGCGACCGCGATCCCGCGCGCCGCGATCGACATCGCGACCGCGTGCGCCTCCGGGGAATCGAGGGTGCCGAACATCCAGGCGCCGCCGTGCACCCAGACGAAGCCCGCGCGAGGCTCCGCGTCGCGCCGACGATACAGGCGCACCGGGATCGGCCCGCGGGGGCCCGGCACGGCGACGTCTTCCGTGTCCACGACGCTGAGCTCCGGATCCAGCGCGATGAGCTCGGCGCTGGTCGTGGTCTCCTCCGGCATGAACCGGGCCGCGGTACGCAGCAGCATCCGCGCGAGCAGCTGATTCGCCACGGTGGGACGCAGCGGAGGCGGAAGCACGCTCATCGCACCCGCCGGATCGGGAAGACGAGCAGCGCGGCGATCACGACGATCACGATCGCGACGATCCACAGAGCCGTGTAGCCGCCCGTCACCGCGACGACCGCACCTGCGAGCAGCGGCCCGAGCGCCTGTCCGAGGTTGCCGCCCAGCGTGCTCACGCCGAGATCGCGCGCGGCGGCGTCACGGTCCGGGAGCAGGTCGATGAACATGGCCTGGTCGACCGTGAGGAATGTGCCGACCCCCACCCCGGCGATGACCCCCTGGATGAACAGGGCCGGCAGGGTCGGGCTGAGCAGCGGGATGAACATCGATCCGGCGATCAGGAACGTCGCCCCGATGACGAACGGCTTGCGCCGCTGAACACGGTCCGACCACCAGCCGGCGACGAGCAGCGCGACCACGGTCCCCGGAATCCCGGCCATCGCGAGCAGCGGTGAGATCTGGGCGGCCTCGGCGGCCGAGAGTCCCGGCCGGATGTAGCTCTGCAGCATGTAGATCCCGAACGCACCGGACACGCCACCGCCGAACAGCAACGCCACCTTGGCTATCCACAGCCAGCGGAAGTCGCGATCGCTCAACGCGACCGTGAAAGACGCCAGCGCCTGCCTCAGGGTCATCGGGGGAACGACGAGGTCCCGGGAGGATCGATCCCGCGCGAGCAGCACGAAGAGCACGGTGAACACGATCACAGCGACCACGAAGGGGAAGTACGCGTCGAGACCGATGCTCGCGAACAAGGCCCCCGCGACGATCGAACCGATCGCGCCGCCGATGAGCGAGGAGAAGCCGGACAACGCCGACATCGACCCGCGCTGCGCCGACGGCACCCGGTCGGCCACGGTCGCGTTCAGCGGCCCCGACGCGAGATTCAATCCCAGCTGGGCGACGGAGTAGGTCACCAGCAGCAGCCCGATCGTCGGCGAGAACCTCATCGCCACAAGAAGGGCGGCCCCGATCACGGCCCCCGCGATGATCCAGGGGGCGCGCCGACCCCAGCGCGAGCGCGTGCGATCCGAAAGGATGCCGGCGATCGGCTGGATGAGCATGGTCAAGATCGAGGAGACGACGGCGATCGACGACAGGCCGAGCGCCCGGGCCGCCTCGAATTCGGCGAGCAGGCCGAGCAAGCGGCTCTGGTCGGCGCTCGGAACCGTGCTCCCCGCATCGACCGCGTACTTGAGGGCGGTGAGGGACTGCAGGTCCACGCCCGCGTCCGCACCGGTGAAGAAGTGACCGAACTCGATCTGCTGCACGTGCAGCGGAAGCAGGATGCCGCCCACCGCACCCCAGATCGCCGCGATCGAGATCCCCGCCACCAGATAGCTCACGCGATAGCGGCGGAAGTGCGCACCGCGTCGGTACAGCACCGAGGTCCCCGGCACGGGGTCGGGATCGGGGGTGTCGGGGTTTCCGGGGACGAGCGTCGGGTCGGCGTTGACCATGGTTGCTCCAGGGGATCGTGCGAGCCCGATCGGCTCGACTCGCGATGACACTAACAGAAAACCATCCAGTTGGGTGGTTTTTCTTCCGCGACCCGGATCCGCTGGGGTAGCCTCGAACCCGTGAGCACCGATCCCTCCGCCGCCCCGCGGCGCTATCCGAAGGGCGAGGCGCGCCGGACGGCGATCCTGGAGGCCGCTCTCGACGTGTTCGCGACCGCGGGCTACCGCACCGGCGGACTGCGCGAGGTGGCCGCGAAGGCGGGGCTCACCCACGCGGGCGTGCGTCACTACTTCCCGACCAAGCTCGACCTCCTGCACGCCGTGCTGGGCTGGCGGGACGAGCAGGCGATCCGGCGKATGTCCTCCTCGGAGGATCCCCTCGAAGTGCTGAGGCAGTGGATCGAGGCGGCTCGCTACAACCAGGGCGCACAGCGGATGGTGGAGCTCCAGGTGACGCTCGCGGCCGAGGCCACGTCCGCCGACCATCCGCTCCACGAGTACCTGCGGGAGCGCTACGACTTCGCGGTCGCCTTCCTCCGCGACACCTTCATTGCGCTACAGGCACGTGGCGACCTTGTCGCCGGCGTGGATCCGGAATCCGCTGCGCGCACGCTCATCGCCCTGACGGACGGCGTCCAGACCCAGTGGCTGCTGAACCGGGACGGCGTCGACATGGTCGCGCTCGTGCGCGAAGAGATCCAGCGCCTCCTGACCGTCGAGCTCTGACAGGCGACTGGCGCGGGGCCGCCGCGGCGGCTGATCCCCGCAGCGAGGGCGCGCTCAGGCGCGGACCAGAAGAGCGCCGGGACGGATTCCGGCCCGGAACGAGCGCACCTGGCCGCGCTCCTCACCATCGATCTGGAACGACTGCGGGCGACCCAGCTCCACGTCGATGCTGCGGGCCGACGCATGCCGCACCACGTCGGTGCTCGTCGTCTCACCACCCAGGAGCCGCCGCAGGCCGTTGTCCCAGACCACGGTACGGACCGTCTCGAACCAGTCCGCGACGCCGTCCGCGCTGATGAGCAGCAGATCCAGCTGGCCATCGTCCGGCACGGCATCCGGGAGCAGGGTGATCCCGCCCTGGATCGTGCCGCAGTTGCCGATCATCAGGGTGTGGACGCGCGCACGATCCCGGGGCTCGTCGTCGACGCTCAGCTCCACCGGCACGAGCTCGGTGCCGGCCGCGGCAGCTCCGAGCGCCTTCACGTAGGCGAGCCAGCCGGCCTTCGCCTTGAGGTCGTCATCGGTCTCCTCGAGCATGCGCGCATCGAGGCCGAGGCCGGCCATCACGACGAACACGTGCTCGCCCTCGGCGTCGCCGTCGGTCACCTCGATCGTGCCCACGTCGATGCGCCGGGCCTCCGCGGAGAGCGCGTGCGCGACGGCATCGGACGTCCCCGTCAGGGGCACCCCGAGATTCCGCGCGAGCAGATTGCCCGTGCCGTGCGGGAGGATCCCGAGCGCGACGTCGGTCCCTGCCAGCACCCCGGCCACCGCGCGGACCGTCCCGTCTCCCCCGGCGGCGAACACGAGGGTGCATCCGGCGTCGATCGCCTGCTGCGCCATCGCCTGGCCCGGGTCGTCCTCCGTCGTGTCGAAGACGTGGATCTCGGCGTCCGGGCTTCCCTCCAGGATCGCCGAGCGCACCTCGTCCTCCGACTCGAGCTTCACGGGATTGCGGACCACGCCGATGATCGTCATGGATCCATCCTCCCTGTTCCACGGCCGGAACGCCGTGAACGGAGTCCGTCAACCGTAGAACAGCGTCTCGAAGACCTTCCGGGCTCGGCGCGTGACCCGCAGGTACTCCTCCTCGACGGCCGCGGCGGAACGGTCGGGATAGCCGAGGATCCTGCCCACGCCGTCGAGTTCGCGCGGATCGGACGGAAGCACGTCCTTCGTCTGCCCGGTGAGCAGCGTCATCGCCGACCGCAGCCGGCTGGACAGCCGCCACGCCTCGCGCAGGAGCTCGCCGGACTTCTCCGGCACGAACCCTGATGTCACCGCCACGTCCAGCGCCGCGAGCGTGGATGTGGTCCGCAGCGCCGGCACCGCGTACGCGTGCTGCAGCTGCACGATCTGGATCAGCCACTCCACGTCGCTGAGCGTGCCTGGGCCCAGCTTGAGGTGGCGGCGCGGATCCATGCCCTGCGGCAGCCGCTCCCCCTCGACTCTGGCCTTGATGCGCTTGATCTCCCGCACCGACGCCAGATCCAGCGATTCGGGGTAGCGCACGCCGTCGGCGAGCTCGAGGAAGCGCTCGATCAGCTTGTGGCTGCCCGCGACGCCTCTGGCGCGCAGCAGTGCCTGCGCCTCCCAGGACAACGACCAGCGGCGGTAATAGGCGGCGTAGGCGTCGAGCGTGCGCACGAGCGGACCGTTGCGCCCCTCAGGGCGAAGGTCCGCGTCGAGGTCGAGCGGCAGGCGATGGTCGGTGAGGTGATCCCTGAGCCCCGCCACGATCCGAGTGGCGAGCTGCTGGGCGCGCTGCGGCTCGACGCCGTTCGCGTCGTAGACGAACAGCACGTCCGCGTCGGATCCGAATCCGAGTTCCGCACCGCCGAAGCGCCCCATCCCGATCACGGAGAAATCCAGGGAGTCGTCCTGCTCCGGCACGACGTCGCGGCGCACGGCCCGCAGCGCCGCCTGGATCGTGGCGTCCATAATCCCGGTCAGGGCGGAGGCGACGTCGTCGATCGTGAGCACATCCAGCACCGCGCCCATCGCCGTGCGCAGCAGCTCGCGCCGCCGCAGCGCCCGCACGGACCGCATGGCGTCGAGGATCGTGTCATGCCGGGTCTGGATCGCCCTGGCCTCCTCGTCGAGGGCCTGCCGGGGCCGGGGCCGGAGCTGCTCCGTGCTCTCCAGCCACGCGACGGACTCGGGGATCCACTCCATCAGCTCGCCGACGTAGCGCGACGAGGACAGCACGCGGGTGAGCCGCTCCGCCGCCCCCGAGGAGTCGCGCAGCATCCGCAGGAACCACGGGGTGTCACCGAGGCGCTCGCTGATGCGGCGGAACGCGATCAGACCGTAGTCCGGATCCGTGCCATCGGCGAACCAGCGCACCATGATCGGCATGAGGTGCTTCTGGATCGTCGTCTTGCGGCTCAGCCCGGTGGTGAGTGCGCCGATGTGCCGGAGCGCGCCGGCGGGGTCGCGGAAGCCGATCGCCGCGAGACGGTCGTGCGCCTGATCGGTGGAGAGCGTGCGCTCCTCCTCGGGCAGCGAGGCGACCGCGCTCAGGAGCGGACGGTAGAACAGCCGGGTGTGCAGGTCGCGCACCTCGCGACGCACGTCCTCCCACACGCGCCGGATGCCACCCGCCGTCTCGGCCAGGCCGGTGGCACGGCCGAGCACCCGCAGCGCCTCCTCCTCGCGCGGCACGAGGTGCGTGCGCTGCATCTCGCGCAGTTGCAGCCGATGCTCGATGAGCCGGAGGACCCGGTAGTCGTGCGCGAACAGCCCGGCCTCGGCGCGGCCGATGTAACCCCCGAAGACGAGCGCGTCGAGCGATTCCAGGGTGCCCCTGGTGCGGATCTGCGGATCCGTGAGACCGTGCACGAGCTGCAGCAACTGCACGGTGAACTCGATGTCGCGCAGCCCGCCGGGGCCCAGCTTGAGCTGATACGGCACGTCCTCCGGCGCGATGTGGTCGGTGACGCGCTCGCGCATCCGCTGCACACTGCCGACGAAGTCCTCCCGGGCCGCGCTCGACCACACCTTGGGCTGCACAGCGCGCACATAAGCCTCGCCCAGCTCGGTATCGCCGGCGATCGGCCGCGCCTTGAGGAGCGCCTGGAACTCCCAGCTCTTCGCCCAGCGGTCGTAATAGGCGACATGCGAGCTGAGCGAGCGCACCAGTGCGCCCTGCTTGCCCTCCGGCCGCAGCGCGGCGTCGACCTCCCAGAGCGGGGGCTCGGCCTCGATCCCCGCCAGGACCTGCATGGTCTCGCGGGCGAGGCGGGTGGCGATGTCGATCGCGCGGGATTCGGACAGCCGCTCCTCGTCCGCGGTGCCTGCGACGTAGATGACATCGACGTCGCTCACGTAGTTCAGTTCGCGCGCCCCGGTCTTGCCCATCCCGATGATCGCGAGCCGGGTGAGGGCGGTGTCGCGGCGCGCGTCGGGCGAGTCACCGGCGACCGTCGTGCGGGCGACCGAGAGCCCCGCTTCCAAAGCCGCGGAAGCGGCATCCGCGAGGGCGGCCGAAACGGCGTCCACGGCTTCGACCGGATCCGCCGCGGCGAGGTCCCAGGCGGCGATCCCCGCCACCGCGCGCCGGTACGCGACGCGAAGCCGCACCGCCGCGTCGTCGGCCGTGGCGAACCCGTCCGCGGAGCCCACCGCCGACAGCAGGGTCGCGCGGAGCTGATCCGCGGTCGGCAGCGCGGCACGGTCCTCGCACAGCAGCGCGAGCTCCTCCGGGCGGCGCTCGAAGAACCGGCCGAGCCCCGGCGAGGCGCCGAAGACCGCCCAAGCGCGGGCGCGGGCCGCCTCGTCGGACAGTACCGCGGTGACCGCGGACGGGTCCCGTCGGCCGACCCGGATGAGGCCGGCCAGCGCCTCGTCCGGATCCGCGCTGCGCAGCGACGCGATCAGCGCCGAAGGCGGGACGCCGGTGATCTCACCGAGCTCGCGCAGTCCCGCGGACGCGTCGGACAGCCCCACGAAACCGAGCCGCGCGAGCGCGGACAGGGAGAGCGAGTCGTCGAACCGGGGCACCGCGGTCCCCGATCAGAGCAGTTCGAGGTTGCTCTTGAGCTCGAACGGCGTGACCTGACCGCGGTACGCCTCCCACTCCTTGCGCTTGTTGAGCAGCACGTAGGTGAACACCTGCTCGCCGAGCGTCTCCGCCACCAGTTCCGACTCCTCCATGAGCTCGAGCGCGTGGTCGAGGCTGGCCGGCAGCGGCGCGTAACCCAGGGCGCGGCGCTCGGCGTCGCTCAGCGACCACACGTTGTCCTCGGCCTCAGGCGGCAGCTCGTAGCCCTCCTCGATCCCCTTGAGGCCCGCGGCGAGCATGAGCGCGTACGCGAGGTAGGGGTTGGCCGCGGAATCCAGCGCGCGGTACTCGATGCGCGTGGACTGGCCCTTGTTCGGCTTGTACATCGGCACGCGGATCAGTGCGGAGCGGTTCGCGTGGCCCCAGGTCACGAAACTCGGCGCCTCGTCCCCGCCCCAGAGCCGCTTGTACGAGTTCACGAACTGGTTCGTCACCGCCGCGATCTCGTTGGCGTGCCGCAGGAGGCCGGCGATGAACTGGCGCCCCGTGCGGGAGAGCTGGTACTTCGCGCCCTCCTCGTAGAAGGCGTTCAGGTCGCCCTCGAACAGCGACAGGTGCGTGTGCATGCCGCTGCCGGGGTGGTTGTTCAGAGGCTTCGGCATGAACGTCGCGTACACGCCCTGCTCGATCGCCACCTCCTTGACCACGGTGCGGAAGGTCATGATGTTGTCGGCGGTGGTCAGCGCGTCGGCGTAACGCAGGTCGATCTCGTTCTGGCCGGGACCGCCCTCATGGTGGCTGTACTCCACTGAGATGCCGAGGTCCTCCAGCATCCGCACAGCGCTGCGCCGGAAGTCGTGCGCCGTGCCGCCTGGCACGTTGTCGAAGTAACCCGCGGAGTCCGCCGGGACGGGTCCCTCCGGGCCGAACTGCGACGACTTCAGCAGGTAGAACTCGATCTCCGGGTGCGTGTAGAACGTGAAGCCCGCATCGGCCGCCTTGGCGAGGGTGCGCTTGAGCACATGGCGCGGGTCGGCGACGGCCGGGCGCCCATCCGGGGTGGTCAGGTCGCAGAACATGCGCGCGGTCGGGTCGATCTCGCCACGCCACGGCAGGATCTGGAAGGTCGTCGGATCCGGCTGCGCCAGCAGGTCGGACTCGAAGGTCCGGGTGAGCCCCTCGATCGCGGAGCCGTCGAACCCGATGCCCTCGGCGAACGCCCCCTCAACCTCGGCCGGCGCGATCGCGACCGACTTCAGGGTGCCGATCACGTCGGTGAACCAGAGGCGGATGAACTTGACGCCGCGCTCCTCGATGGTGCGCAGGACGAAGTCTCGCTGCTTGTCCATCCCGCTCATCGAGCGCCGTCCGGGCCCCAGTTGTCCTCGGCCGCATCCTCGTCGGCCCACGCCTTGGCGCGCTCCTTCAGCACCTCGGGGGCACGGGAGGCCTCCTCGGCGGTGTCGAACGGGCCGATCCGGTCGATCGACGGCGATTCCAGACCGTATTCGACCTCACCGGTGCTGCTGTTGAACCAGTACTTGTTCTCGCCGGACATCACTGCTCCTCCTGGGCCTTTGTCACGATCCTACTGGCGCGCCCGCGTCTCGCTAGGCTGTTGCGCATGGCAAAAGCGATCGGCGTGGACATCGGCGGAACCGGCATCAAGGCCGGCATCGTCGACCTCGAGCACGGAACCCTCGACTCGGACCGCATCAGGGTCCCCACGCCGAAGGGCGCGTCGCCTACCGACGTGCTCGAGGCCGTCAAGGAGGTGCTCATGACGCTGGGCGTGCAGGACTCGACCCTGCCCCTGGGCGTGGCCTTCCCGGCGATCGTGAAGTACGGCAAGACCCTGTCCGCGGCGAACGTCTCGAAGGAGTGGATCGGCTTCGAGGCTGAACAGTTCTTCGAGAACGGTCTGGGCCGTCAGATCCACTTCGTGAACGACGCGGACGCGGCCGGAGTCGCGGAGAGCCGCCACGGCGCGGCGCGCGACGCGCGCGGGCTCACGATCCTGGCGACTCTCGGCACCGGCATCGGCTCCGCGTTCCTGTACGACGGCGTGCTCGTGCCTAACACCGAGCTCGGCCATCTGAACTTCCGCGGCGAGTCGATCGAGAAGTGGGCCGCCTACTCGGCCATGGAGCGCGACGAGCTCAGCTGGGAGGACTGGTCCGCACGGCTTCAGGACTTCTTCTCGCACGTGGAGTTCCTGTTCAGCCCCGATCTGTTCGTGGTCGGCGGCGGCGTCTCCAAGCACCCGGAGAAGTTCATTCCGCTGCTCGATCTGAAGACGCCGATCGTCGCGGCGATCCATCGCAACTCGTCCGGCATCATCGGCGCAGCCTCGCTCGCGGGCGACTGAGCTCCCCTGCACGCCGAAAGGCCCGGATCCGCTGCGCAGCGGATCCGGGCCTTCTTCGTGAGAGGAACGGGCCGGCCTGTACGCCGGGTTCTGTTCCGGGGCCCCTCTCGGGGCGTCCCTTCGACGGTCATCTCTCTCGGCGACGCGTTGCCGCGCCGCTCCAGCGGCCTACCCGGGGACTCGGCGAGCCGCGTCAACATCCCCTGTCTGGCCTTGCTCCGGGCGAGGTTTACCTGGCAGGCCGTGTCGCCACGGCCCCCGGTGGTCTCTTACACCACCCTTTCACCCTTACCCCTTTCGGGGCGGTCTTCTCTCTGTGGCACTGTCTCGCGGATTGCTCCGGGTGGGTGTTACCCACCGCCCTGCCCTGTGGAGCCCGGACGTTCCTCGGTGCGGTCTCCCGCCACGCGACCGTCCAGCCGACCCGTTCGTCTCCAGTCTACGAGTCCTTGCCCGCGTCCTCGGCGATCCGCAGGTCGAGCGGGATCTCGATCTCGAATCCGGGGAACAACCGGCGGGTCGCCGCCTCCGCCGCGTCCCGCACCACGCGAGCGGCATCGTCTGCCTGCTCGACCGGCGCGTGCACGATCACCTCGTCGTGCAGGAAGAACGCCAAGTGCGAGCGCCGGGCGAACACCGGGCCGGAGCGCAGTGCAGGGTCGCGCGCATCGGGCAGCGCCGACAGGCGGTGCCGGATCTCGGCCAGCCACAGCAGCGACCACTCGGCCGCGGTGCCCTGCACCACGAAGTTGCGTGTGAAGCGGCCACGATCCCTGGCCCTGCTCCGCGCCACCCGCTCGTCGGCGCCGTCCGCGTCCGGATCGCTCGCTCGCGCCTGCGCGGCCGCCCACATCGCGTCGGGCCTGGGCGAACTCCGGCCGAGGAGCGTCGAGACCACGCCGCCGTCCTCCCCCGTCTTCGCCGCCGCGTCCACGAGCGCCATCGCGCGCGGGAAGACGCTCCGCAGTCGCGGCCCGAGCAGGCCGCTGGGACCGGTCGTGGCGCCGTACATCGCCCCCAGGACCGCGTACTTCGCCTCCTGCCGGGTCTGCACCGCCCCGGAGCGCACGACCCCCTCATACAGGTCGGCACCCTTCGCAGCCGCGGCCATCGCCGTGTCCTTCGACATGGCTGCGAGCACGCGCGGCTCCAGCTGCGCCACATCGGCGCAGACCAGAGTCCAGCCGTCGTCGGCGCGCACAGCGGGGCGCAGGCTGCGCGGGATCTGCAGCGCTCCCCCGCCGCTCGACGCCCAGCGGCCGGTGACCACGCCGCCCGTGAGGTAGATCGGGCGGAAGCGCTCCTCGTGCACCCATTCGGCCAGCCAGGACCAGCCGTTGGCCGTGTAGAGGCGAGCGAGCTTCTTGTACGTCAGGAGCGGTTCCACGACGGGATGATCGATCTCGCCGAGTTCCCAGCGCGAGGTGGAGTCGACCAGGATCCCGGCCCGGCGCAGCGACTTCAGCAGACGCGGCGGGCTATCCGGGTTCACCGTGGTGTCCTCGAGGGAATCGCCGATCGCGACCGCGAGCTCGGCCATCCGGATCGGCCGCGCACCGGGCGCCGGCCGCGGACCCAGTGCGTCGACGAGCAGCCGCTCGTGCACCGTGGTGCTCCACGGCAGACCCGCGGCCGTCATCTCCTCCGCGATGAGGGCCCCGGTCGATTCCGCCGCGCACAGCAGGGCGAGGCGGCCGTCCGCCGCACCGCGCAGAGCGGCGCGCTGGCGGGCGTATTCGGCGAGGAGCTCGTCGATCTCGGCATACGGCTCGCCGGAGCCGTGCGGCGAGACCTCGTGCAGGTCGAACAACGCGGGCAGCTCGATGGTCGTCACCATCGGATCCGCCCTGACCCATCGTGACGAGGCCGGGATCGGGTCCGCGAGGCTGGTCGTGTCGCGGAGGATCGCATGACACAGCAGCAGATCGTGGGCGCGGCGGATCCYGATCCCGGCGGCGAGCAGCGGCGGGTACACCTCGCGGAGATGCCGGACCACCCAGCGCGGGCTGGCCCCTCCCTCGAGGCGAGACACCTCGACGGGCAGCTCGGATGCCGCGACCTCGCGCCTACCCTGCTCCACCCCCTGGTCGTCGAACAGCACCAGCGACCATGCGTCGGGGCGAGCCGACCGCCCCAGCACGATCTCGTGCGGAGCAGCCGATTCGATCATGTCTTCGAATCTACGCCCTCATCGCACTCCGAACGGCACCGCCTCGCGGCGGAGCCGTTCCGCGGTGTGTCGGCATGTATCGCCCACCGCGCGGTCCGGGCCGGCGACGGTTAGCGTGGAGTCACCGGAGAGGAGTCCCCCCATGTCCGATGCATCCCCTTTCATCGCCCACAACGGCTTCGCCCTGCCCACGCAGGGTCTCGGCACCTACGACTTCCGCGGAGAGGCGGGCGCGGACGCGGTCCGCAGCGGCATCGAGAGCGGATACCGTCTCATCGATTCCGCCTTCAACTACGAGAACGAGGGCGCGGTCGGCTGGGGCGTCTCCGGCGCCGCTGTGGACCGCGCGGAGCTCATCGTCACCTCGAAGCTCGCCGGCCGCCATCATGAGCGGGAGAAGGCGCTCTTCGCCATCGAGGAGAGCCGGTTCCGCCTCGGCGTCGATGCGATCGATCTGTTCCTCATCCATTGGCCGCTGCCTCGTGTGGATTCCTACGTCGAGGCCTGGCAGGCGCTCGTCGAGGCGCGCGAGCGCGGGCTCGTGCGCCAGATCGGCGTGTCGAACTTCCTGCCGGAGCACCTGGAGCGCATCGAGGATGCGACGGGGGTGCGGCCCGTGGTCAACCAGATCGAGCTGCACCCGCGGTTCCCCCAGGAGGAGGCACTGGCGTACCACCGCGCACAGGGCATCCTCACGGAGGCGTGGAGCCCCCTCGGCCGGGCCGGCGACGTCCTGGACGATCCCACGATCACCCGCGTCGCCGCCGCGCACGGCATCACACCCGCGCAAGCCGTTCTGGCCTGGCACGCGGGTCGCGGAGTGATTGCGATCCCGAAGGCGGCGTCCCCCGAGCACCAGGCGCTGAACCTCGCGTCCGCCCAGGTGCGGCTCAGCGCCGAAGAGATCGCCGCGATCACGGCGCTCGGCGCGCCGGACGGGCGCCTCTGGGACGCGGATCCCGCCACCCACGAGGAGTTCTGAGGACCCGCCGGGATCAGTCGGCCGGCGCGGAGCTCTTCAGCCCCGACTCGTCGGTGCGGATCAGGATGCAGCCGCACTCAGGACAGGACACGACCTCGTCGTCCGCGGCCTGGCGGATCACGTTCAGATCGATCCCCGAGAGCACCATGCGGCAGCCCTCGCACGTGCCGCGGCGCAGCAGGGCCGCACCCGCAGTGCGTCCCACACGGCGCTGGTACTCCGCCATGAGGGACGGGGAGACCGAGTCGACGAGCGCCACGCGATCCCGGGCGAGCTGCTCGCCCTGGCTCGTCGCTGCGGCGATGAGGGCCTTGGCCTCCGCCGTCAGCCGCGTCCCTTCGGCCACGGTCTCATCGATGAGCGCCTGCTGGGCGGAGACGGCGGCCTCCGCATCCTCGAGGCGACCCATGAGCTCGAGCTCGGCGTCCTCGAGGTCGCTGATCCGGCGCCCGAGGCTCGCGATCTCCTGCTCGAGGGCGACGGCGTCCTTCGGGTTCTGCGTGGCCGCGAGTCGCGCGGCATCCCTGTCTCGACGCTGCGCGGCGAGGGCGACGTCCGACTCCAGGCGCTTCAGCTCCGCCTGCACGTCGTCGCGCTGACCCGACAAACCGGTCAGCTCACGCAGCTGACCCTGCCGCTGAGCGGAGAGCTCGTTGATCCGCTCCCCCTGCACCGGATGCGTCCGCGCGTAGTCGGCCTGCACGATGCGGCGGTCGATGTCGGCGATGTCGAGAAGCACGATCTGATGCGCGGGGTTGGCTTTCACGCCCCTAAACCTACGCCAGCCGGCTGTGCCGCGGCGCACGCGGGCGCGTCAGGACACGTCGCCGTCCACATAGAGCCAGTGCCCGCGCTCGCGCACGAAGCGGCTGCGCTCGTGCAGCACTCCGCGTCCGTTCGTATCCCGGTGGATCGCCTCGAACTCCACGACGCCGTCCACGTCGAACGGCCCTCCCCCGACCTTCGCGAGGACGTCGAGGCGCAGCCAGCGCACCTCCGGATCGATCTCGAGGTTCACCGGGCGGGTGGACGGATGCCACGAACGCAGCAGATACGCGGCGTCGCCGATCGCGAACGCCGTGTACCGCGAGCGCATGAGACGCTCCGCGGTGGGCGCAGGGCGTCCGGCGAGGATCGGTCCGCAGCAGGTGTCGAAGACGTCGCCGCTGCCGCACGGACACCGCTGCGCGCCCGGTTCAACGTTCGATCCATCAGTCATCGTCTTCAGCCTATTGGTTCCCAGTCTCCCCTTCTGGAATACCCCAGGGGGGTACATGGTTGGGCCCATCATGGACGAACGAACGCCGCACGGCGGCCACCCCGCGGACGGCATCGCGACGCAGGATCACGGAGCGAGACACGAGATGCACGCCGCGACGAACGATGCGCAGTTGCACAGTGCCCACGCGGATCACGGACACGGACACGCTGAGACGTCGGACCACGGCGCCCACGCGGGCCACGCCGGGCACGGCGATCACGTCGCACGGTTCCGGCGCCTGTTCTGGATCATGCTCGTGCTGGCGGTGCCGGTCGTGGCCTTCTCCCCCATGTTCGCGATGCTCGTCGGGTACCACGTGCCCGACGTGTTCGCGCTGCAGGCGATCCCGCCGGTGATCGGCACGGTGCTGTACGTCTGGGGCGGGCAACCGTTCCTGACCGGTGCGATCTCGGAGATCCGCGGGCGCCGCCCCGGAATGATGCTGCTCATCGCGCTCGCGATCACGGTCGCGTTCCTCGCCTCCTGGGGCGCGACACTCGGACTCCTCGACCACGAGCTCGACTTCGGGTGGGAACTCGCACTCCTCATCGTCATCATGCTGCTCGGGCACTGGATCGAGATGCGCTCGCTCGCCCAGACCACATCGGCCCTCGACTCCCTCGCCGCTCTCATCCCCGACCAGGCCGAGCGCGTGACGGGCGACGACGTCGAGCTCGTCTCCCCCGCCGACCTCCGTGTCGGTGACGTGGTGCTGATCCGCCCCGGAGGCCGGGTGCCCGCCGACGCGATGGTCGTGGACGGATCCGCGCACCTGGACGAGTCGATGATCACCGGCGAGTCCCGCGCTGTGCCGCGCACGACCGGCGACCAGATCGTCGCCGGAACGATTGCGACGGACTCGGCGCTGCGCGCCCGGGTGACCGCGGTCGGAGACGACACGGCTCTCGCGGGGATCGGGCGGCTGGTCGCCGAGGCGCAGTCGTCGTCCTCCCGTGCGCAGCGCCTCGCGGATCGCGCGGCGGGCTGGCTGTTCTGGTTCGCCCTCGGCGCCGGTGTCCTGACCGCCGTGGTGTGGACGGCCATCGGCCTCCCCGATGCCGCGGTCGTGCGGGTCATCACCGTCCTCGTGATCGCGTGCCCGCACGCCCTGGGCCTCGCGATCCCGCTCGTGGTGTCGATCGCGACCGAGCGCGCAGCGCGCGGCGGGATCCTCGTGAAGGACCGGATGGCGCTGGAGCGGATGCGCCAGGTCGACGCCGTGCTCTTCGACAAGACCGGGACCCTGACCGAGGGGGCGCCCGCGGTGACCGGCATGGCCGTGACCGCGGACTTCACCGAGCACGAGATGCTCGGCCTGGCAGCCGCAGCGGAGTCCGACTCCGAACACCCGCTCGCGGCGG
Organism: Microbacterium sp. 05N427; assembly: GCF_056397105.1. Taxonomy (NCBI): domain Bacteria; kingdom Bacillati; phylum Actinomycetota; class Actinomycetes; order Micrococcales; family Microbacteriaceae; genus Microbacterium; species Microbacterium sp. 05N427. The sequence continues at coordinate 29,856 of NZ_JBFTMT010000017.1, read as the reverse complement.
CGATCCGGACCGCCGCCGAGAGTCGTGGCCTCGCCCGCGGCGAGGTGTCCGGGTTCCGCTCCGAGCCGGCACTCGGCGTGCGCGCGATCGTCGACGGGCGCACGGTCGAAGTCGGCGGACCGGCTCTGCTCCGGCAGGCGGGTGCGTCGGAGCTGCCAGAGGCGGCAGGATGGCGCGCGGAGGGTGCGATCATCCTGCATGTGGTCGTGGACGGCCGCGCCGCAGGCGCGCTCCGGCTCGCCGACGCGATCAGGGAGGAGTCCCGGGCCGCGGTGCACGCGCTGCAGCAGAGGGGCGTCGACGTGGTGATGATCACCGGGGACGCCGAGGCCGTGGCCGCCTCCGTCGCCGCAGAGCTCGGCATCGAGCGGTTCTTCGCCGGGGTGCGCCCCGAGGACAAGTCGGCACGGGTCGCCGAGCTGCAGGCCGAGGGACGCACGGTCGCGATGGTGGGCGACGGCGTGAACGACGCTCCGGCGCTCGCCAGGGCCGACGTGGGCATCGCGATCGGCGCCGGCACGGACGTGGCTATCGGATCCGCCGGAGTCGTGCTGGCCAGCTCGGATCCGCGCTCCGTCGTCGCCACGATCGAACTGTCTCGGGCCGCGTACCGCAAGATGCGGCAGAACCTGTGGTGGGCCGCCGGCTACAACCTCGCGGCCGTCCCGCTCGCGGCGGGGGTGCTCGCCCCGATCGGGTTCGTGCTGCCGATGTCTGTCGGCGCGATCCTGATGTCGGTGTCCACCGTGGTCGTCGCGCTCAATGCGCAGCTGCTGCGGCGTCTCGACCTGCGGCCCGAGCGCGTCGCCGCAACGGCGGAGCACCGCTCGCGCTGAGCCCCGGACGTGGGGACCGGGTCGGGCTCAGAGTCCGATCCGGTCCAGAGCGGCCGCCAGCCGATCGACCGTGCCATCCACGTCGGCGAGCTTGTCCAGGCCGAACAGCCCGATCCGGAACGTCGAGAACGACTCCGGCTCACCGCAGTGCAGCGGCACGCCGGCGGCGATCTGCAGCCCCTGCTCACGGAACAGCAGACCCGTCCGGAGTCCCGGATCCGCGGTGTGCACGACCGCGACGCTCGGCGAGGCGAAGCCTTCCGCGGCCACGGAGGGCAGACCGCGCTCGGTCAGCAGGGCGCGTACGCGCGTGCCGAGATCCCACTGGGCGGTTCGCAGCGCGTCGAAACCGCGCTGCCGCGTCTCCGCCATGGCCACGGCGTTGCGCGCGAGCGTGTCGGTCGGCATCGTGGCGTGGTACGGAGCGCGTCCCTCGACGTACTCCTCCGAGATCCACAGCCACCGGGCGAGATCGATCGCGAAGCTCGACGAGGTGCGCGAGGTCACCGCCTCGCGACCCGCATCGCGCAGCATGACGTAGCCGGCCCCCGGGGATCCGCTCCACCCCTTCTGCGGGGCGCTCAGCAGAACGTCCACGCCGAGAGCCTCCATGTCGACCCAGAGCGCGCCGGACGCGATCGAGTCCAGCACGAGCAGTCCGCCGACCTCGTGCACCGCGTCGGCGAGGGCGCGCACATAGTCGTCCGGCAGCAGAATGCCCGCTGCGGTCTCCACATGCGGTGCGAAGACGACCTCGCTGCGCTGCGCGCGGATCGCCGCGACGACCTCGTCGATCGGCGTCGGCGCCCACGCGGACTGCGCGTCGTCCGACTCAGGGCGGGCCGTGCACACCACCGTGTTCTGCGCGATGTCGCCCGCGTCGAGGATCTGAGACCAGCGGTAGGAGAACAGTCCGTTGCGGACGATGAGGCAACGCCGTCCGGTGGCGAGCTGCCGGGCCACCGCCTCCATCGCATAGGTGCCGCCGCCGGGGACGATCGCGGTCGTCGTCGCGCCGTAGGCGGCGCGCAGATCTGACTGGACGCTCTGCATCACCGACACGAAGCGCGCGGACATGTGATTCAGGGAGCGGTCCGTGAAGACCACCGAGTACTCCAGCAGTCCGTCGGGATCGACATCGTCGTGCGGAAGGTTCATGCGCCCAGCCTGGCACACCGGCCCCGCTAGGCTGGAGGTCACGCGCCTATAGCTCAGTTGGTAGAGCACGTCCTTTACACGGATGTGGTCGGGAGTTCGAGTCTCTCTGGGCGCACCGCCGCGTCGCGGGGGTGCCGGACCCGCGCGACGCCCCCACCGATCAGACGAGCTTCTTGCCCTCCGTCTTCGGCGCCCACAGCCAGGTGACCAGCGCGCCGAGCGCGAGCACCGCCGACAGCCAGTACATCGACACCGACACTCCCCACTTCTCCAGGCTGATCGGCAGCAGGAACGTTCCGATCGCCGAGGCGATGCGGCTGGTCGCGTTGAGCAGGCCCACACCGCTGCCGCGCAGGTGCGTCGGGAACAGCTCCGGCGGGTACACCTGGGTGATGTTCGATGCCGCCGACATCACGAACGAATACACCACGAACGGGATGAGCATCAGCCAGGGCGATGCCTCCGCGAGGAGTCCGAGCAGGGCCAGCGTCACGGTCATGATGACGAAGGTCCAGAACGTGAAGGCCTTGCGGGGGAACTTCACGATCGCCCACAGGCCGGCGACGCCTCCGGCCAGTAGGAAGGCATTGATCAGCAGGTTCTGCATGTTCACGTCCGACACCTTCATCGCCTCGAGGATCGTGTAGACGAATGTGTAGATCGCGAAGTACGGGAGCACCTGGCAGCTGTAGAACAGGATCCCGAACCAGGTGCTCTTGCGGAGCGCGGGACGGAAGAGCTCGCTGTAGCTGCTCTTCTCCTCGACGTGAGCGGCCGGGATGAAGATGTTCCCGGTCTTGAGGTACTTCTCTGCGATCGCCGCGGCCTCCTCGCCCCGGCCCTTGCTGATGAGCCATCCCGGCGACTCCGGAGAGCCGATACGCACGATCAGCACGAACAGCGCCGGGATGAACCCTGAGGCGAGAAGCCAGCGCCACGTGTCAGGGCCCACGTTCACGGACGCGCCGAGCACGTTGGCGATGACATAGCCGACGGTCCACAGCACGGTCAGCGAGGAGAGCATCAGGCCGCGGGACTTGCGCGGCGCGAACTCCGACAGCAGGGTCGGGCCCACGGCGTAGTCGGCCCCGAGGCCGAACCCGATCAGCAGACGCAGCACGAAGATCGTCTCGACGTTCGGCGCCCAGAACTGCGCAAGGGATGCGGCCGCGATCAGGATGAAGTTCAGGACGTAGACGCGCTGGCGGCCGATCCGATCACTGATCCGACCCAAGATCAGCGATCCGAAGAACAGACCGATCAACGCCGAGCTCGCGAGCATGCCCTGCCAGAACCCGTCGACGTGCCACTGCTGAGACAGCAGCGGCAGCGCGCTCCCGATGATTCCCAGGGCGTAGCCGTCCGAGAAGTTGGCGCCGAAGGTCATCATCGTGACCTTGAAGTGGAACCGTCCGAAGGGGATCTGGTCGAGGGCGATCTTCCCGTCGGGGACCGGTTCCTGGGCTTCGTCGGTGATGGCGGAATTCATCAGCAGCTCCCTTGCCACAAAGTTTGCCATGTAGTGAAATAGGTCTTGTTCACCACATGAAACTTGCTCACTGCCAGAATGTCAAGATCCGAGTGCGACGAGGCGCCGGCGGAAGGAGTCCCATGATCGACGCGAAGGGGCCATCGAATCGAACCCACCCGCCGGCGACAGCATCCGCGCGCGCCACGATCGTTCTCGGCGATCGACCACTGGATCTCGACGACATCCGCGCCTTCGCAGAGGACGGCGCACGGGCGGAGTACTCGCCGACGGCTGTTCACACCATCGCGCTGGCCCACGAGACGCTCTTGCGCCTCGCCGAGTCGCGTCCGGTGTACGGGCTCTCCACGGGGGTCGGCGCACGCCGCAGCGTGTCCGTCGTGCGCGACCGGGAGTCGTGCCTGCGCCTCTGGCGAAGCCATGCGCTCCAGTTCGGCCCCGCGGTCGATGCTCAGAGGGTCCGCGCGATGCTGCTGATTCGCGCCAACCAGCTCGCGCAAGGCGGATCCGGCGTCAGCCCGGCTCTCGCCGATGCCCTGCTCGCCGCGACGACCGGCGAGGACCTCCCGACGGTCGCCTTCGGCGGTGCACTCGGTACCGGGGATCTCGGCGCGCTCGGGGCGCTCGCGCTCCAGATCACCGCGGACCGCCCGAGCGGTCCCTTCGCCGCCTCGGACGGCCTTCCGTTCATGAGCAGCAGTGCGCTGACGCTCGCCGACGCCGCGCTCACCCTCATCGATCTCGATCGCGCGCTCGAGACGGCCACGGTGCTCGGATCCGCCACCGCGAGAACGCTCGGGACGACGGCAGAGCACTTCGCGGCGGCGGCGTTCGCGGGCCGGCACTCCGCGGTGCGCGAGGTGGCGGCCCGGCTCGCTCCGTCCGGCGCGGATCCCGGCGTCCGCGTGCAGGATCCCTTCTCCATGCGCCTGCTGCCGCAATCGCTCGGATCCGTGCGGTTGTCCTGGGAGCGCTGCCGGGACGCCATGCTCGGGGAGGCGAACAGCGCGCACGAGAACCCGCGGGTGTTCACCGCGGAGCAGCAGGTCGCGCACACCGGCAACTTCTACACCGTCGAATTGGAACTCGCCTGCGGCACGGTGCTGCGCGCGCTCGCTCAGGACGCGAGCCTGCTGCTCGCGCGACTCGGGCTGCTCATGAACCCTCGCTACACCGGTCACGCCGAGTTCCTCGGCGACGGATTGCCCGACGCGACGGGGGCGATGATGCTCGAATATGTCGCGGCGGCAGCGCTCGCCGACATCCGCGACCTGGCGGCCCCCCACGGCGGCCACGGTGTGCATCTCTCACTCGGCGCCGAAGAGCACGCGCCGTTCACGCCTCAGGCCGTGCGCCGGCTGCACCGCGCGACCGAGAGCTACCGCACGATGCTGGCCTGCTTCGCGATCACTCTTCGCCGTCTTCCCGGCGTGGACGATCTGCTGCTCGGGCTGCCGGAGAGACACGGCGGGCTCGAGGACCGCGACCTCAGCGGCGAGCTGGCTGATGCGGCGTCCGCGCTCGATAGGATTCGGCTCAGCGAGTCGGACGAGCAGATGGAGGGACGCGGATGAGCCCGAACACACCAGGTGCGGTCCCTGCCACCGAGGAGACCGTCGAGGCGCTCGATTCCGGATCGGGTCCGCGCTCCGTCCACAGGGCGCTCGAACTGCTCACGATCGTGGTCGAGTCGGGCCCGCAGCCGCTCACCGAACTGGCGCGAGCGAGCGGTCTGCCCACGAGCACGACATTGCGTTCGCTGCGCGCCCTGGAGCACTGGGGCTACGTCGCTCGCACTCCCTACGGCGGCTACGTCGCCGGTCACCGCTTCGCCCGTTCGCGCTTCGACGCGGAGCCCGCCAGCGCGGAGCAGCTGTTCGAGCGCTCCGGCGAGGTCCTCCAACGCCTCACCGAACGCAGCGGCGAGTCGAGCTACCTGACCGTTCGCGGCCCGGGACGCAGCTGCATCTATCTGCGCGAGGTACAGAGCGACCAGCCGATCCGTCATGTCGGCTTCGCCGGTTGGGCGGGACGCACCGTGCAGATGGATGGCTCCGCGGTCGGCGCCGTCCTGGACGGCCAGACTCCGAGCGGCGGTTTCGTGACTCTCGGCGCGGTATCCGCGCCCGACGCGACCGTCATCGCGGCTCCCGTGCTCGACAACGAAGATGCCATCGTCGCGGCGATCAGCATCGTCGGGCCCAGCTTCCGCATGGGCGCGGATCGCGTTCAGGATCTCGGCATTCTCGTCAGCGAGGCCGCGCAGGAGTTGACGCGGGCGCTCCGCTCCGGGGACTCCGCACGAATCGCATCGGGCATCGACCGGCACTGACCGGCCGTGCCACCCCGACCGTCAGGAGGGCTAGGCTGAATCCCGCGCGCCTTTGTGCGGAGTCGACAAGCCTCCCCGGCGCCGCATCCCGACTTCGTTGGCATGACCTGCCAGACAGACGAAAGGCCTCCTGTGACTGTTCACGACCAGGATCCGTACTCCCAGGGCCCGCTCGACAGCGATCCCGAAGAGACCAGCGAATGGCAGCAATCGCTCGACGAGCTCGTCGATGCGAAGGGTCACGGCCGCGGCCGCGAGATCATGCTCAGCCTGCTCAAGCGCTCGAAGGATCTGCACCTGGGCGTCCCGATGGTCCCGACCACGGACTACATCAACACCATCGCCCCGGAGAACGAGGCCGAGTTCCCGGGCGATGAGGACCTCGAGCGCCGCTACCGGCACTGGATCCGCTGGAACGCCGCGGTCACCGTGCACCGCGCGCAGCGTCCCGGCATCGGGGTCGGCGGCCACATCTCGACCTACGCCTCGGCGGCGTCGCTCTACGAGGTCGGCTTCAACCACTTCTTCCGCGGCCAGGACCACCCGTCCGGCGGCGACCAGATCTTCTACCAGGGCCACGCCTCCCCCGGCGCCTACGCCCGTGGTTTCCTCGAGGGCCGGATCAGCGAGCAGCAGCTCGACGCCTTCCGCCAGGAGAAGTCCGGCGCACCGAACGGCCTGCCCTCCTACCCGCACCCGCGGATGATGCCCGAGTTCTGGCAGTTCCCGACCGTGTCGATGGGCCTCGGCCCGATCAACGCGATCTACCAGGCGATGACCAACAAGTACCTCGCCAACCGCGGCATCAAGGACAACGACTCGCATGTGTGGGCGTTCCTGGGCGACGGCGAGATGGACGAGGTCGAGTCGCGCGGTCAGCTCCAGGTCGCAGCGAACGAGGGCCTGGACAACCTCACCTTCGTGGTCAACTGCAACCTGCAGCGCCTCGACGGCCCCGTGCGCGGCAACGGCAAGATCATCCAGGAGCTGGAGAGCTTCTTCCGCGGCGCCGGCTGGAACGTCATCAAGGTCGTCTGGGGCCGCGAGTGGGACGACCTGCTCGCCCGCGACGCCGACGGCGCGCTGCTGAACCTGATGAACGTCACCCCGGATGGCGACTACCAGACGTACAAGGCCGAGAGCGGCGCCTACGTGCGCGAGAACTTCTTCGGCCGTGACGAGCGCGCGCTCGCCCTGGTCAAGGACTACTCCGACGACGACATCTGGCACCTGCGCCGCGGTGGCCACGACTACCGCAAGGTGTACGCGGCCTACAAGGCGGCCATGGAGCACAAGGGCCAGCCCACCGTCATCCTCGCCAAGACCGTCAAGGGCTACGGCCTGGGTCCGCACTTCGAGGGCCGCAACGCGACTCACCAGATGAAGAAGATGACGCTGGACGACCTCAAACTGTTCCGCGACACGATGCACATCCCGATCACGGATGCGCAGCTCGAGGCCGACCCGTACCGTCCGCCGTACTACCACCCGGGACAGAGCGACGAGACGATCCAGTACATGCTGGACCGCCGCCACGATCTGGGCGGTTTCCTTCCCGAGCGCCGCACGACGCACGTGGGGCTGAACCTCCCCGAGGACAAGGACTACGCGCTGCCGAAGAAGGGTTCCGGCAACCAGGAGGTCGCCACGACCATGGCCTTCGTGCGCATGGTCAAGGACCTCATGCGGGTCAAGGGCTTCGGCGAGCGGATCGTCCCGATCATCCCCGACGAGGCGCGCACGTTCGGTATGGACGCGTACTTCCCGACTGCGAAGATCTACAACCCCAACGGCCAGAACTACACCGCGGTCGACCGGGAGCTGCTGCTCGCGTACAAGGAGAGCCCGCAGGGGCAGATCATGCACGTCGGTATCAACGAGGCGGGCGCGGCCGCCGCGTTCACCGCCACGTCGACGGCGTACTCGACGCATGGCGAGCCGCTCATCCCGATCTACATCTTCTACTCGATGTTCGGCTATCAGCGCACCGGCGACGCCTTCTGGGCGGCCGGCGACCAGATGGGCCGCGGCTTCATCATCGGCGCCACGGCCGGACGCACGACGCTGACGGGTGAAGGCACGCAGCACGCGGACGGGCAGTCCCCGCTGCTCGCGTCGACCAACCCCGCGACGCTCGTCTACGACGCGGCGTACGGCTACGAGGTCTCGCACATCGTCCAGGCCGGCATCGAGCAGATGTACGGCGGCAGCCATCCGAATCCGGACGTCATGTACTACCTCACGGTGTACAACGAGCCGATGCGGATGCCCGCGGAGCCCGCGGACGTGGACGCCGAGGGGATCCGCAAGGGTCTGCACCGCATCTCGGTCGGATCCGGCGAGGGCCAGCGCGTGCAGCTGCTCGCATCGGGCGTGGGCGTGCCGTGGGCGATCGAGGCCCAGGAGCTGCTGCTGGCCGACTGGGGCGTGTCCGCCGACGTCTGGTCGGTCACCTCGTGGACCGAGCTGCGCCGCGACGGCCTCGCCGCCGACGAGCACAACTTCCTGCACCCGGAGGAGGAGCCGCAGTCTGCGTACCTCACCGAGAAGCTGAAGGACGCCCAGGGCCCGTTCATCGCGACGAGCGACTACATGCACGCGGTCCAGGACCAGATCCGCCAGTGGGTCCCCGGCGCGTACTACACGCTGGGCGCCGACGGCTTCGGCTTCGCCGACACGCGCGCCGCGGCCCGCCGCTTCTTCAAGATCGACGGACCGTCCATGGTGGTCCGCGCCCTCCAGGCACTGGCTGACCAGGGCCGCATCGACCGCTCCGTCGTGGGTCAGGCGATCGCGAAGTACGACCTGTACAACGTGAACGCCGGCACCAGCGGCAACGCCGGCGGCGAGAGCTGACCCGCGCGGCACGATGAGCAGACCTCCCGAGATGACAAAGGAGGAGACGCTGGCGTGGCTGCGCCGCATCTCCGGGGACCTCGCCACGGCGACCCTTCAGCGTCTCGAGGATTCGCTGCCGTGGTACGCCGAGATGCCACCGGCCCGACGCTCCGCCGTCGGGCTGGTGGCGCAGGCCGGCATCACCTCATTCATCCAGTGGTACGACGACCCCACGTCGACACCCTGGATCGCCGCGGACATCTTCGCGGCAGCTCCCCGTGAGCTGCTGCGGAGCGTGAGCCTGCAGCAGACGCTGCAACTCATCCGGGTCACGGTCGAGGTGACGGAGGAGCGCGTGGCGGGCAACGGCCAGCACCTGCGCGATGCGATCCTGCTGTACTCGCGGGACGTGGCCTTCGCAGCCGCCGACGTCTACGCGCGCGCCGCCGAGGCCAGGGGCCTGTGGGACGCGCGCCTGGAAGCGCTCGTCGTCGACTCGATCCTCACGGGCGAGGCGGATGAGGAGCTTCCCAGCCGCATCGCCGCCCTCGGCTGGCACGGACACGGCGAGGTCTGCGTGATCGTGGGAACCACGCCGCCTCAGTTCGACGTGGACCAGGTGCGTCGCACCGCCCGCAAGCTCGCGGTCGACGTGCTGATCGGCGTGCAGGGATCCCGGCTCGTGCTCGTGGTCGGACGGGCCAAGCCCGCCGCGGGCGAGGACGCCGCCGAAGGTGCGGAGCCCGACGAGTTCTCCTTCGCCGAGATCGCCCGCACCTTCGAGCCATCGTTCGGCCCGGGGCACGTCGTGGTCGGTCCTGCGGTCGCCGCGCTCGTCGACGCAGGGCAGAGCGCCCGCGCGGCGCTGGCCGGGTTCGCCGTGGCGCGCGCCTGGCGGGGCGCACCGCGACCGGTGGACGCTGACGAACTGCTGCCGGAGCGCGCCATCGCCGGGGATCCCCTGGCCAAGCAGACGCTCATCGAGCGGGTGTTCCGGCCCCTGCACGATCACTCCACCGACCTCGTGACGACGCTGTGGAGCTATCTCGACAACGGCCGCTCGCTCGAGGCGACCGCGCGCGAGCTGTTCGTGCACCCGAACACCGTCCGCTATCGCCTGAAGCGGATCAGCGAGGTCATCGGCTGGGATGCGACCGGCCCCCGCGAAGCGTTCATCCTGCAGACGGCACTCGTGCTGGGCACGATCGGCACGGCGGATCCGGTTCGGCGCGGTCTTCGACCCCGCAGGCCCCGCTGACGCCCGCACGTCCGTCCCGGAAACCCGCGTTGTACGTCTCGGATAACCGATCTGCGGATTCTTGTGAGGGTTGAGCCACCGATTCCGGCGAAACGTTGGCAGACTGGGAACGTGATCGTCTTCGCATGCCCTGGACAGGGCTCCCAGACCCCTGGCTTCCTCTCTCCCTGGCTCGAGCTCGACGGCGTCGCCGATGACCTCGCCCGCTACTCGGAGGCCGCCGAGGTCGACCTGGTCCAGCACGGCACGGTCTCCGACGCCGACACGATCCGCGACACGCGCATCGCGCAGCCGCTCATCGTCGCCGCCTCGCTCATCGCCGCGAAGGTCCTGCGGGAGCGGGCCGGCCGCGGACCCGACGGCGTCGCCGGACACTCGGTCGGAGAGTTCGCCGCCGTGGCGGACGCCGGCGTGCTCACCCCCGAGACGGCGATGCGCCTGGTCGGCATCCGCGGGCGCGCGATGGCGGAGGCGGCCGGGCGGACTCCGACCGGCATGAGCGCGGTCCTGGGCGGCGATGAGGAAGCCGTGCTCGCACTGCTCTCCGACCTCGATCTCACCCCTGCCAACTACAACGGGGGCGGCCAGATCGTCGCCGCGGGCGCCCTGCCCGCCCTCGCGGCACTGGCCGAGACCCCCGTGCGCGGATCCCGCGTGATCGCACTGCAGGTCGCCGGGGCGTTCCACACGCAGTACATGGCCTCGGCCGTCGACACTCTGCGCGAGGCCGTCGCCGACGTCGACGCCGCGGACCCGACGGTGACCCTCTGGACCAACAAGGACGGATCCGTCCTCGCCGACGGCACGACCGCGCTGGAGAACCTGGTGACGCAGGTCTCCTCCCCCGTGCGCTGGGACCTGTGCATGGCGTCGTTCGCAGACAACGGCATCACCGGCCTCATCGAGCTGACCCCTGCCGGCGCCCTCACCGGCCTCGCCAAGCGCGGCCTGCGCGGCGTTCCCGCCGTCGCCGTGAAGACCCCGGACGACCTCGACGCGGCGCTGGCGCTGCTGAACGGAGAAGCAGCATGACCATGCTCAAGCAGGCCACGGGACCCGCCTACACGCGCATCTACTCCGTGGGTGCCGCCCGCGGAGAGAACGCCGTGCCGAATGACGACCTCATCGGCCCGATCGACTCGAGCGACGAGTGGATCCGGCAGCGCACCGGCATCATCACCCGTGCCCGCGCGGTGCCGACCACCGACGCGATCGATCTGTCCACGACCGCCGGGATCGAGGCGATCGAGAAGTCCGGAGTGGCGGCGTCCGACATCGACCTCGTGATCGTCGCGACCATCAGCAACCCGAAGCAGACCCCCTCCGTCTCCGCCATCGTGGCCGACCGGGTCCGGGCGAACCCGGCCGCAGCCTACGACCTCAACGCGGCGTGCGCAGGCTACGCCTACGCCGTCGCCCAGGCCGATGCGCTGATCCGCGCCGGCGCCGCCCGGTATGCGCTCGTGATCGGCGCGGAGAAGCTCTCCGACGTCGTGGACCCCACGGACCGGAGCATCTCGTTCCTCCTCGGTGATGGAGCGGGCGCCGTCGTGGTCGGGCCCAGYGATTTCCCCGGCATCTCCGCCACGGTGTGGGGATCGGACGGCTCCAAGGCCGACGCGGTCGGCATGAACCACACCCTCACCGATTTCCGCGACGGCAAGGCCCCGTGGCCGACGCTGCGCCAGGAGGGCCCCACGGTGTTCCGCTGGGCGGTCTGGGAGATGGCCAAGGTCGCCAAGCAAGCGCTCGAGCAGGCCGGCATCGAGGCTTCGGATCTGGCCGCCTTCATCCCGCACCAGGCGAACATGCGCATCGTGGACGAGTTCGCGAAGCAGTTGAAGCTCCCCGAGACGACCGTGATCGCCCGGGACATCGAGACCACGGGGAACACGTCCGCGGCGTCCATCCCGCTCGCGATGCACCGCCTGCTGCAGGAGCACCCCGAGCTCAGCGGCGGCCTCGCCCTGCAGATCGGCTTCGGCGCGGGTCTGGTGTTCGGCGCGCAGGTCGTCGTGCTGCCCTGAGCGGGCTGACGCGACCTCCTAGACTGTTCACCGGTTCGAAACCACCCATAGAAAGAGGAAATCATGGCTTTCAGCAACGACGAGGTCCTCGCCGGCCTTGCAGAGCTCATCACCGACGAGACCGGCATCGACGCCTCGGAGGTCGCTCTGGAGAAGTCCTTCACCGACGACCTCGACATCGACTCGATCTCCATGATGACGATCGTCGTCAACGCGGAGGAGAAGTTCGGCGTCACCATCCCCGACGATGAGGTCAAGAACCTCAAGACCGTCGGTGACGCCGTGAACTTCATCGTCGCCGGCCAGGAGTGACACCTGCGGATGCCACCCCCGCATTCGCGGGGCGTGGCATCCTCCGCCTCTGCCTCCCCTAACGCTCCCCGAGAAGGATCACCCATGACCAAGCGCATCGTCGTCACCGGCATCGGCGCCACGTCCGCCCTGGGCGGCACCGCCCCGGAGAACTGGGCGAACCTGCTCGCCGGCGTCTCCGGCACGCACACGCTCACGCACGACTGGATCGAGACCTACCAGCTCCCCGTGACGTTCGCCGCCGAGGCCTCCGTACGACCGGAGGAAGTCCTTCCCCGGCACGAGGCCAAGCGCCTCGACCCGTCCGTGCAGTTCGGCATGATCGCCGCTCGCGAGGCCTGGGCGGATGCGGGAGCCCCTGACATCGCCCCCGAACGCCTGGGCATCGACTGGGCCACCGGCATCGGCGGACTCTGGACGCTCTTGGACGCCTGGGACACGCTGCGCGAGAAGGGCCCGCGCCGGGTCATGCCGCTCACCGTCCCGATGCTCATGCCGAACGCGGGCGCCGGAAACCTGTCCCTGCATTTCGGCGCCAAGGCCTTCGCGCGCACCGTCGTCAGCGCGTGCGCCTCCAGCACGGAATCGATCGCGAACGCCTATCAGCATCTGCAGGACGACCTGGCCGACGTGATCATCGCCGGCGGCGCCGAGTCCGCGATCCACCCGATCACGATGGCGTCGTTCGCGTCGGCGCAGGCGCTGTCTCGCCGCAACGACGATCCGGAGCACGCCTCGCGGCCCGGAGCCATCGACCGTGACGGCTTCGTCATGGGCGAGGGCGGGGCGGCCCTGGTTATGGAGACCGAGGAGCACGCCAAGGCCCGCGGCGCCAAGATCTACGCCTACGTCGTGGGCGGTGGCGTCTCCGCCGACTCGTACCACATCACCGGCAACGATCCAGAGGGGCACGGCGCGGCGCGCGCCGTGGAGCAGGCGCTGGCGCAGGCCGGCGCGAGCCCCGACGAGGTCACGCACATCAATGCGCACGCCACGTCGACCCCGGTCGGCGACCCGAACGAGTACGGCGCCCTGAAGCGCGTCTTCGGCGACCGGATCGACGAGATCCCGGTGTCGGCGACCAAAGCGTCCACCGGGCATCTGCTCGGCGGCACCGGCGCACTCGAAGCGGTCTTCACGATCCTGGCACTGCGCGACCGCGTGGCCCCGCCGACGATCAACATGACAGAGCCGGATCCGGCCGTGCCGTTCAAGCTGTCGGGCGAGGCACAGCCGCTCGGCGACGGCCCGCAGCTCGCGATCAGCAACTCGTTCGGCTTCGGCGGTCACAACGCGGTCGTCGCATTCCGCTCGTACGACGGCTGATCCTGCCGCGACGAGAATCGCCCCGGTCGCTTCCTCCTCGAAGCGGTCGGGGCGATTCTTGTTTCCTTTTCTGTTGTGCTGTTCTGTTATCTCTCCGGCCCAGGACCGGGGATTCGCTTTCTCGGGTTCCGGGTCCTTGCTCTCCGACTCCCGATAGTCACGCCTCCTCCGATCCTCGTCCCTTCGTGTGATCCGGACCCTTCGATCGGCTGATGAGCCTGTCGAAGCATGCGGACCGGATCACACGAGTCCTATCCGACCTTGTGCAGCCACACGACGCGGGCGTCGTCGCTCGCGTGACGGAACGGCTCCAGTTCCTCATCCCACGCGGAGCCGAGGGCGACGTCGAGTTCGCGCTGCAGCTCGATCGGGCTACCTGCGGCGATCTCGATCGCGTAGCGGATCCGATCCTCGCCGACGACGATATTGCCGGCGGCATCGGTCTGCGCGTAGTGCACGCCCAGGTCGGGCGTGTGCAGCCAACGGCCGCCGTCGCTTCGAGGCGTGGGGTCCTCCGTCACCTCGARACGCAGGTGCTCCCAGCCGCGGATCGCGGTCGCGAGAGCAGCCCCGGTGCCGACAGGGCCGTCCCAGTAGAACTCCGCGCGGCGGGCGCCGTCGAGGACGGGCTGCTCCGACCACTCGAAATTGACGGCGCGCCCGATAGCGCGTCCGACCGCCCATTCCAGGTGCGGGCAGAGCGCGCGCGGTGCAGAGTGGATGTACACCACTCCGCGTGCTTGTGCTGCCATGGTGTCTCCGTTTCATCAGGTGCGTCTTCCCCTACGACCTGATCCGCGAAGCACGGCATTTATGCGGTTATGCGCCCATTCTCACCGATCCTCAGCCAAATCACAACTGTGTAACTCATTGCGAAAAGGAAACGGTCCCCGGCGCCGCAGCGCCGGGGACCGTTTATAGAGCCTCGACAGACTCAGGGACCGGAGGGAGTCAGGCCTCGCTCATCGCGATCTTCTCCTGCTGGCCCTTGGCGGCGTAATAGGCGGCGCGGGCGGCGTCGCGACGCGCCTGCTCTTCGTAGCCCGCATCCAGGATCTCCTGATCGACGGGGTAGCTCTCGACGTCATCGGTGCCGTGGTACTTCTCGATGTAGGCGTCCAGCTCGGGACCCGAGGTCCACGAGGTGATAAGGCAGTAGCGCGGCTCGGTGCCGTTGTGGGTGGCGGCGTGCCACAGGCGCTGCGTGTCGACGATCAGCTGCGCGCCGGCCGGGAGGGCGATGCGGTACTCGACGCTCGGGTCGGTGCGGTTCTCGCGCAGGACGAAGTAACTGTCCTTGTCATCGGTGAGGTTGAAGAAGCCGCGCACGACCCAGCCGGTGCCGTCCGGGTTCAGGCGGTTGTTGTCGTCCTGGTGGAGGTTGTAGAGGCACTCGCCGTAGGGCGTGGGCTGCAGCTCGATGACACGGCAGCGACCGACGTTCGCGCCCGGCTCCTGCGCGCGGCGCGTGAGGTTCGGAGCCTTGGCGGTCTGCTCGTCGATCCAGACGCCGTCCTTGTCCGTGCGCGGCGGCACGTGGTTCCAGAAGCCGTTGCACTCGATCTCGCCCTTGGCGGACGCGAGCGGCGCGAAGCGCGTGTCTCCCGAGGACTTCCAGTCGTTGTACTCGATGTCGAGCCACTCCTTGGGGTCGAGCTCCTGGTTGTAGCTGTCGAGGACGACGAAGCCCTTTTCCTCGAGGGCGGCGGACTTGATGTATGCCATGAGCGAGTCATGTCCTTTCATAAAGGGGCCAGCACGTTTTAACAGGCCCTTCTTAGGACAGCCTAACAGCGCCCCTCCAGCGCCCCGGGAGGGAGAGCCGTGAATATCCGGGCGGCGCCGGGCGCTGAATAGACTGGTGCGGGCAGCACGCGATCCGAGGAGAAGCACAGCAGCATGAGCACGGCCACCAACGTCGAAGCAACCGCAGTCTCAACGATCGAGTGGCTCTCCTCCCCCGCGACCACGATCGTCGTGCCCGTCTATCAGCGCCAGTACCGGTGGGACATCGGCGGCTGCGA
Organism: Microbacterium sp. 05N427; assembly: GCF_056397105.1. Lineage (NCBI taxonomy): Bacteria > Bacillati > Actinomycetota > Actinomycetes > Micrococcales > Microbacteriaceae > Microbacterium > Microbacterium sp. 05N427. The sequence goes on along the minus strand of NZ_JBFTMT010000017.1, from coordinate 14,256 downwards.
GAAGCTGCTGTCGGACATCCGCGCCGTGGCAGACGAGGACGACGCACACCGGCACTTCATCGGCTCGATCCTCTCCGCAGAGGACCATGCCCACCCCGACGCCGACCTGATCCTCATCGACGGTCAGCAGCGCATCACGACGCTGATGCTGCTCATCGCCGCACTGCACCACGCCGTGCGGGAGGTGGATCCGCAGTTCGCCGCCGAGCTGGCGCGGGTGCTGGTTCGCCCCGACGACGCGAGCCGCACCAAGCTCCGCCCGCACGAGGCCTGGGCGGGTCTGTTCGAGTCCGTGGTGCTCGACCGGCGCGGCACCGAGCTGCCGGAGTCGCGCTTCGACGACAACTATGCGTTCTTCCGCTCGCAGGTGCACGCCGACGAGGCGCCGAGGATCTGGCGGGGCCTGCAGAAGCTCGAGCACGTCTCGATCACCCTCGGCGAGGCCGCCAACGCACAGCAGATCTTCGAGAGCCTCAACTCCACCGGCGAGCCGCTGCGCGATCACGAGCTGATCCACAACTACATCCTCATGGGCCTGTCGCACGCCGAGCAGCAGCAGGTCGAGGAGGAGTTCTGGCTGCCGATCGAGCGCAACACCGGCGAGGCGATCGGCGCGTTCTGGCGCCACTTCCTCATCATGACCACGGGCCGGGAGGTCTCGGTCGCCGGCGAGCACGGCGTCTACAGCGCCTTCCGCCACGAATTCCCGCACATGGGCCTCGAGGATCTGCCCGCACAGGCCCGCGTGTGGCGCGAGTTCTCGGACATCTACCGGATCCTCCTGGATCCGTCCCAGGAGGAGGATCCGGAGATCCGCCGGCAGCTGGCGTACGTGAACACGTTCGGCCGCTCGACGTATCCTCTGGTGCTCAGCGCCTACCGTGATCATCGGCTCGGTGCGATCTCGAAGGACGAGCTCGTGCAGACGCTGGAGCGCATCCAGTCGCTGCTGCTGCGTCGTGCCGTGGTCGGGGTCTCGAACGACCGCCTCATCGCCCGGCTGTGCCGCGCCCGGTCGCAGGGGCCGGAGCAGCTGCTGCGGGCCTTCGCCCGGATCACGCCCTCGGACGAGCGCATCCGGGTGGCGCTCAAGTTCACCGATCTGCCGCATGCGCTCTACGTGCTGGGCCGGATCGAGGGCATCCCGGATCCGCACGGCTTCGACGTCGAGCAGATCGTGCCGGCCGCCCCGCACGACGCGTGGTCCGGTGACGGCGTTCGTCCCTGGAGCGAGTACTCCGAAGACGAGCAGAACAGCCACCGCGCCCTCGCCGGGACGCTGGGAAACCTGACTCTGCTCGAGGAGCGGCTCGCCGAACGCGTGTACGGCGCGTCCTTCCCGGACAAGCGCGACGCCTACCGCCGCAGCCGGGTCGACGAGAACTCAGCCCTGGCAGGCCTCGACTCCTGGGGCACTGCCGCGATCGCCGAGCGCACCGCAGCGCTCACCGACGCGTTCGTCCAGGTCTGGCGCCGGCCCGCGGTCGTCGAGATCGACGACGACGGGCTCACCCCGATCCTCGACGCCGTACGGCGACGGGGCTGGCCGACCGGCTGGGAGCGGGAGTTCGACTACGTCGAGTACCGCGGTGAGCGCTGGGAGGTGCCCGACGTGAAGTACCTGTTCAACCGGGTGTTCCGGCGCGGCTGGACCGACACTCGCGAGGCCCTCGATGCGTTCAACGCCCGCAACGGCGGACCGATCTACGACGAGAAGGCGTGGAACGGCACATGGGACGAGCTCGACGCGGATCACTTCCTCTACATGGGGTGGGACGCGAAGTACATGATGAGCGCGGTGCAGGGCCTCCTGGAGGAGTCGGGCCTGGCCGCGGAAGTGTTCGTGAAGTACTCCTATATCGGGAATGTGATGTGATGACGATCTCTGCCGCCCCTGTGATCCGCCGCCGGATGATGGACCTCACCCTCGAGGAGCACACGCTCACGGTGCCCCTGGTGTGGTCGGATCCGTCCGACACCCGGACGATCGACGTCTTCGCCTCTGTCGTGTCGCGTGAAGGCGGCGAGGATCTCCCCTATCTGGTCTTCCTTCAGGGCGGCCCGGGATCCGAGGCCCCGCGCGCGCTGCATGCGCCGGCGGCGCCGTCGTGGCTGGATCAGGCCCTCGCACACCACCGGGTGGTCATGCTCGACCAGCGCGGGACCGGACGCTCCACGCCGGTCGGCGACGGGATCCTGTCCCACGGCGCCGAGGCGGTCGCCGAGCAACTCACGCACCTGCGCGCGGACGCGATCGTGCGGGACTGCGAGGCCATGCGCGAGCACCTCGGCGCAGACCGCTGGAACATGCTCGGGCAGTCGTTCGGCGGGTTCACGACCCTCGCCTATCTCTCCACGGATGCCTCGTCGATCGACCGCGCGTACCTCACCGGCGGGCTCAGCACCGTGACCCGCGGCCCCGACGAGGTGTACGCGCTCTGCTATGACAAGATGCGCGACGCTTCGGAACGCTACTACCGGCGCTTCCCGGAGCACCGCGAGCGGATGCGCCGCCTCGTGGATCTCGCCGCGTCCGGCGAGATCGTACTGCCCAGCGGCGAGGTCGTCTCACCGTCCCGGCTGCGCTCAGTGGGATCGGCCCTCGGCACCAACGACGGCTGGCAGACGCTCTGGCAGCTGCTCGAGCTGGATCCCACGACCAACGCCTTCCGGTACGACCTCGCGGGCGCGATGCCGTTCGGCGGCCGCAACCCGCTGTATTTCGTGTTCCACGAGTCCAGCTACGCGAACGGCCACGTCACCCGCTGGTCTGCGGAGCGCATGGAGCCCGCCGACTTCGTCGATGACGTCACGCTGTTCACGGGCGAGCACATCCGCCGCGACTGGACCGAGACGGTCCCGGCCTTCCAGCCCTGGCGCGAGGTCGCCCTCGCGCTCGCGGAGCACGAGTGGCCCGCGATCTACGATCCGACGGCCCTCGCCGCATCCGGCGCGCGCGGCGCAGCCTCGGTCTACGTGAACGACCCCTACGTGCCGCTCGAGTACTCGCTGGAGACCGCTGCTCTGCTTCCGGACCTCCGCCTGTGGATCACGAGCGAGCACGAGCACAACGGCCTGCGCGCCGGGCGTGTGCTCGAGCACCTGGTCGACCTCGCCCACGACCGCCGGGTGCGCTGAGCCGTCTCGACGCAACGGGGCGTCGTGCGCGCCCGCGATCAGCCTGTGCGCACCGCCTCGTACTCCGGGAGCAGCGCCTGCCACCGCTCTTTCCAGGCGGGCGCCGGCTCTGAGGATGACCAGCCGGACGGATGCGCGGCGGCCGCGGTCCGCAGCGAGCGGCCGAGATCTTCGAGGTGCACCTGCCACCCGGCGGCGTGGAAGTGCAGCACTCCGATGCCCAGCCCGCGTTCCTCCACCACCAGCCGCGACTTCTCGCCTTCTGCGGAGAGCCAGACCTCGATCACGGTCTCCTCGTCGGTGCCCGGCTCCTGAGCGAGAACCAGATGGCGCGGAGCCTCGCAGACGTCGATGCGCATCGGTCCGGTCCAGGTGCTCGTGAACGTGGCGTCCAGCATTCCGCCGACGCGGAACTCGCCCGACACCTGGGCGATCCAGCGCGCGAGCCGCTCCGGATCCGTGCATGCCTGCCAGAGGTCGTCGACATCGGTGTCGTAGACGCACTCGACGCGGATCGCCCCGCGGGTGTCGTCGAGATCCCACATCGTCCCGGTCGCGATCATGTCCTGTCCTTCTTCCCTCGGGCGATCTCGGTGTGCAGAGCGTCCAGGCGCTGCACCCACAGATCGCGGTACTCCTCGAGCCACTCGTCGAGGTCCCTCAGTGCCTCCGGACGCAGGCGATAGATGCGCCGCTGCGCGTCCTGCCGCACGTCGACCAGACCCGCCTCGCGCAGCACGCGCAGATGTCGTGACACCCCTGGCCGCGCGATCGGCAGCGCCTCGGCGAGTTCGCCCGCCGTCGCTTCGTGATCACGCAGGATGCACAGCACGACACGACGACTCGGATCGGCGAGAGCCTGCAGTACTGCGTCCATGAACTTAACGTACCTGTGTGGTTACGTACCTACAAGGGTACATTCCTGAACGGCCCCTGCACTAGCGGCGCCGCACGCTCCCGTCAACCCCGTGGCCATCCCGGGGCAGGTCTGTGACTGTGGGGTTCACGACCACAAGAGAGGAGCACGCACAATGAGCGCTGCTGATCACGTGAAGAACGCTGCCGAGAAGATGGGCGGGAAGGCCAAGGAGGCTGCCGGCAAGGTCACCGACAACGAGAAGCTCGAGAACGAGGGCCGGATGGATCAGGCCAAGGCCGATCTCAAGGAGGCCGGCGAGCACCTCAAGGACGACGTGAAGAAGGCCGGAGATCACGTCAAGGACGCGATGAACGACTGACGCACCTGTGGCACCCCGCCGGGTGCGAGCAGCAGGCGGCGGGGTGCTCAGGAATCGCAGGAAGTCAGCACGGTCCTCGACGGGGCGCAACGGCGAGAAGCGTGGTGTTGCTGTTGGTGCTCGTCCTCCGAACGGGGGACAGATTTTGGAACCAGTTTTGAAATAGTGTGGTGATGCTCGGGCCGCCGTAACTGTACGACGACTGGAGAAGCATGAGCACACGCAGATTGAGCACGACGTTCGGAGGCGGGGCGCTCGTCGTCGCGATAGCGTTCGGGGCAGCGGTGACTGCTCCCCCTGCTATGGCTTCTGTCCACCGGACCGATTCGAGCGGGCAGGACGCGACGACCATCGATGCCGATTCCGTGGCTGATGTCATCGAGAAGGCAGAGCTTGCCGCGGTCGGAGTGCCGACCCCGGCCGAAGCATCGTCACCCGCTATTCGGGATGGAGCAACGGTGGACACACGCTGCGTCTCGAACCACTACCTCGTCGGAGTCGGCGGACCTGCAGGTGTGTGGTGGCCCTGGATCAGGAAGTGCTAGGACCGACGATGAGTTACTTCCTCGTTGGGGTCATTCTTCTCGGCTGGGGCGCGCTAGCGGGAAGGGTCGGCCGAACGCTTGGCACGATCCTCGCCGTTGTTCCTGTTCTGGTGTGGTTCGGCGTCCTGGCGTGGTTGGCGTCGACGAACACTCTCGATAGCGCGGAAGGGAGAGGGCTTGCCAGCTATCTCTTGGTCGGACTCCTCGCGTTCCTCGTTGGCTCGAACCTCACGAGCCGCCTCGGTGCGCCCCGCCGCACAAGTGACGAAGCTGACTGAATAGCGGCGAGCGGAGGCCCCGGTAGGGGTCTCCGCTCTGTTCTCCCGGCGTCACGAGAACGGGAGGCGACCCAAGGCGCGTATGTCGTCACCGACGCACGCGGCGACCGGGTTCAGCGGAACTGAGCAAACAGGGCGGACGGCCGCGATGCTGTCGACGAAGGTGCGAGTGGGGCGGGCGGGACTTGAACCCGCGATCGTTGGGTTATGAGCCCACTGCCTTCACCAGCTTGGCCACCGCCCCGGGTCTTCGAGACTACCGGTCCCCGAGGTCGATCGAGCACGCCTCGCGCACGGGGTCAGGCGGGCATGGCCTCGCGATGCGTCGCCGAGTGGTCGCGGTAGACGCGCGCGTTCTCCCTGAGGCCCTCGCGCTCGTCGGCGGTGAGCGCGCGCCGGACCTTGGCGGGCACCCCGGCGACGAGAGAACCGTCGGGCACCTCCGTCCCCGACAGCACCAGCGCACCCCCGGCAATCAGGCACTCCGCGCCGATCACGGCACCCGAGAGCACCACGGCGCCCATCCCGATCAGCGAGCCGTCGCCGATCGTGCAGCCGTGCACCACGGCATTGTGACCGATCGAGACGTCGTCACCGATCACGACCGGGTGCCCCTGATCGACGTGCACGGAGACGTTGTCCTGCGCATTGCTGCCCGCCCCGATCGTGATCGCATCCGAGTCGGCGCGCAGCACCGCGTTGTACCAGACGCTGGATCCCTCGCCGATCGTCACGGATCCGATCACGCGCGCTCCGGCGGCGAGGAACGCCGTGGGATCGATCGCGGGACGGCGACCGGGCAGGGACAGGATCGTGGCGTCGTCGCTCATACTGCGACCCTATCCGCCCTGTCCCCGCGCACGGATCCGATCAGCCGCCGATCCCCATCGCGCTCTTCAGCGCCGCCGTGTACTGCGGCGCGAGGGAGTTTGCGAACGTGACGGTGATGTGGTCCTGGTCGCGGTAGATGTTCGCGCCGCCGACGACAGCACGGCAGTTCTCGTCGTCGCAGAAGACCTTCGTGAAATCGAGCAGTGTCACGTCCTTCTGGCCGTCCGCGGCCGCGCGCAGCGGATCCTTCTCCGTGAGCAGATCGGAACGCGCGCCGTCGCAGGCGCTCTGCGCGCGCGTACGCAGACACTTGTTCGGGTCGGTCTCCCACACCGGGTTGTCGACGACAGTGACCACGGGCGTGCCCTTCGACGTCTGCGTGGCCCACGCCTCGCGGTATCCGGCGACTGCCGCGTCGTAGGAGGATCCGTGATCCCCGGCCGCGAACGGCGTCGTGGAGAGCGCCGCGGTGAAGATCGCGTCGAAGTGCTTCTGCTCGAGCTGCTTCGCGACCGCGGCGCGGTACTGCGTGCACGCGTCGCCGAACGCACCGCCGGTGGACAACGGCGTGGTGTTCCACGGGCAGGCACCCTTGAAGTACGTGGTGAGGTGCCACCCTTCCTTCTCTGCGATGCCTTGGAACGTCGTGAGCAGCTGATAGGCGTGACTGTCGCCGATCAGGGCGACCTGCTTGGCCTTCGGATCCTTCGATCCGAACTCGCACGCGACCGCACGCGCATCGTTGAGCTGCACGAAGCACTGCGATTGCTCGGGACGGTCCACACCTGCGAATCCGGGTGCGGGCAGGATCTCATCGGATTTGGTACCCGCGCAGGACTCGTCCAGCACGGCCGCCGCACCGAAGCAGGCGGGCGGGTTGGCGCGGAGGTCGGCGATGGCCTGCACTCCCTGCTGGTAGGTGCCCGCGTTCGCGGCCCAGCCGGCACCGGCCGTTCCTGCGACGATCACCATCGCCGCGAAGGCCGCCCAGAGAGAAAGCCGGGGCTTGCGAGACGTCAGCGGCTTCCAGGTGCGGGTCGGGTCCTCGACGAACTTCTTGGTGAGCCAGGCGAGCACGAAGCAGATGGCGACCAGAGCGATGCGGTGATAGATCGTGAGGCCCCAGAAGGGCAGGGACGGCGCGATGATGATGAGCGGCCAGTGCCACAGATACAGGCTGTACGAGATGTCGCCCGTGAAGCGCATCGGGCGGATCGCGAGGATGCGGGTCGGATACCACCACCGTTCCGTGTTCGAGGCGGCGATGATCGCGGCCGCCGCGAGCGTGGGGATCGCGGCCATGTAGCCGGGGAAGGGCGTCTGCCCGTCGAAGCGGTAGATCACGACGAGCAGCACGATGATGCCGCCCCAGCCCAGGACGAAGCTGCCGAGCGCATTGCTCACGCGCAGGCGCGGCACGAGGGCGAGCACCGCACCCACGCCGAACTGCCACATGCGGCCGAACGTGACGAAGTACGCGGGCGCGGGGTTCGTGAGGGTGAACCACACGCAGAACACGAAGGAGGCCACCGAGACCACACCGATCGCGATCGCCGCCGCGCGCAGCCGGGAGCCCCGGAAGTACTTGACCGCGATCCATGCCGCGAGCAGCATGATCAGCGGCCAGAGCACGTAGAACTGCTCCTCGAGCGAGAGCGACCAGTAGTGCTGCACCATGGTCGGGTCGCCTGCGTGCGCGAGGTAGTCGGCGGAATTCAGCGCGAGGAACCAGTTCTCCACGTAGAAGGTGGAGGCGACGATCTCCTGCAGCTCCGCGGGGAGTTGCGACAGCGGCGACAGCACCGGGATCGCCGCGACGATCGCGCAGAACAGCAGCACGAGCAGCGAGGCCGGCAGCAGACGACGGGCGCGACGCGCCCAGAACTGGCCCAGGTTCACCCGGCCGGTCGCGTTCAGCTCTCTCGCGAGATGCGCCGTGATCAGGAAGCCGGAGATCACGAAGAAGATGTCGACGCCGACGTAGCCGCCGGTCAGCCGTCCCGGCCAGAAGTGGTAGAGCACGACGGCGAGAACCGCGATCGCGCGCAGACCCTGCACATGAGGGATGAAGTTCGATCCGACCTTCTGCGCTGCGGATGTGCGGGAACGGCGCAGGGCCGCACGGGAGGAGGTACCAGCTGTTGCCACCTGACGAAGGTATCCCGGATCGCTGTGCCCGCCGGTGATCCACGCGGCGCTCGGCCGAATCCGCAGGGAAGGCAAGCCTTGCCGAAATACGGCGTGATCTGCGGGTTAGCGTTGCCTCAGCTTGCTTGCGGAACATTCTGAGCTGAGTAGCGTTGGGGTCAAGACATCAGCACGCACGGATCTGAATGATCATCGAGGAGACACCATGAGCAACGCCGAGACCATCACCGCAACCTCCGTCGACCCGACCGTCGCGGCCGGCGCCGCCCAGTTCCTGACCCCGGTCGTGCTGGGCCTGCAGGCTCTCACCGTGAACGGCAAGCAGGCTCACTGGCACGTGCGTGGTGCGAACTTCGTCGGCGTGCACGAGCTGCTCGACGTGATCGTCGACCACGCCGGCGACTTCGCCGACACCGCCGCGGAGCGCATCGTCGCCCTCGGCCTTCCGATCGACGCCCGCGCCACCGTGGTCGCAGAGAAGGCCGGCGCAACCCAGGTGCCGGCCGGTTTCACCCGCTCGGATGACCTCGTCCGCGCCGTGATCGCCGACATCGACGCGATCCTCGTGAACGTCAAGGCCGCCGTCGAGGGCCTCGACGAGATCGACCTCACGAGCCAGGACGTCGCGATCGAGATCCAGCGCGGTCTTGAGAAGGACCGCTGGTTCCTCGTGTCGCACGTCGCCGCCTGATACCGCTTCGGCGAAAGGCCCCCGTTTCGCTCAGGGACGGGGGTCTTTCTGCAGATACGCGAGCACGGCCAGGACGCGGCGGTGGTCGGTGCCGGAGTCCTCGAGACCGAGCTTGGCGAAGATCGCGGAGACGTTCTTCTCGACCGCCCCCACCCCGACGCTCATGCCCGCAGCGATCGACACGTTGCTGCGCCCCTCTGCCATCGCCTCGAGCACCTCGCGCTCCCGCGGGGTGAGCCGGCCGACGGGATCCGGTCCGGTGCGCATCAGCTGCTGCACCACGCGCGGATCCAGCACCGTGCCACCCCGGCTCACCTGCCGGACCGCCGCGGAGAGCTCCTCGAGCGAGGTGACCCTGTCCTTGAGGAGGTAGCCCACTCCGCCGTCGCCCGCGCTGAGCAGCTCTCTGGCGTAGACCCCCTCGACGTACTGGCTGAGGACGAGGATCCCCACCTCGGGGAGCGCCGCCYGGAGGGCCAGCGCCGCGCGGATGCCCTCGTCCCGGAACGTGGGAGGCATCCGCACGTCGAGCACCGCGACCTCCGCCGCGGCTGCCTCGGTGCGGTCGACCACGTCTTCGGCATCGGCATGCGCGCCGACGGTCTCGAAGCCGGCCTCGGCGAAGAGGCGCACGAGCCCTTCGCGCAGCAGGATGGAGTCCTCGAAGAGGATCACCCGCAACGGAGTCTGCTGATCGATCACGCCCTTCAGGATAGGGGGCGGGCGATCGCGCCTCCGGCTCCTCCCCTGTTCGCCCGCAGGATCAGGCGGAGACGGGCACGGTGACCGTCACGATGGTCGGGCCGTCCTTCGGGCTGTCGATGTGCATCGTGCCACGGAGACCCTGCACACGGTGAGCGAGACCCTCGAGCCCGCCCCCGGGCCGCGGGGCCGCGCCGCCGCGGCCGTCGTCCAGGACGGTCACGCGCACCGAGAGACCCTCGCGAACTGCGGACACGGTGGCGCTGTGCGCGCCCGCGTGCTTGGCTGCGTTGGTCAGCAGCTCAGAGACCACGAAGTACAGGTTGCGTGCGGCCTCCGGGCTCAGCGCCGCGGTGATCTCGGGCGCGATATCGGCCCGGACCGGCAGCGCGCTGGCGGCCGCGAGCCCGGTGATCGCCTCGGCGACTCCGCGGTCCTGCAGCAGCGGCGGCGCCACGCCGCCGGCCAGCGCCCTGAGCTCGTCGAGCGCGGCCTGCGCATGGACGCGGGATTCCTGCGCGAGTGTCGCGACAGCGGCTGCATCGCCGTCCGCAGCGCGCCGTTCCAGGGCGGCGAGGTCCATCTGCAGGCGCACCAGGCGCTGCTGAGGGCCGTCGTGCAGATCCCGCTCCAGGCGGCGCAGGCCCGCATCCTCGGCCTGCACGGCGGCGTCGAGAGAGGCGTCGAGACCCTCGACCTGAGCGACGAGGTCGTCGGATTCCCACCGCCCGGTCAGTGCTGCGGCGACCGTGCCGTGCAGTCGAACGAGACCGCTGAGCACGAGCGGCAGCGTGGCCAGGAACACGATCCCGACGCCGAGGTACAGCATCGACGCCCACTGGTGCGGATCCGGAGACGGGTCGACCCCGCCGAAGATGTGCTGCACCGCCCACGGAACCCAGATGCTCTCGGCGTTGCCGTCGGGGACGAACTGCGACCAGAACCAGTACGTCGGGCCGCCGAGGGCCATCACGATCCACACTGTGGCGACCGCGAACGTCACGATCGCCACGATCGGTCGCACGAGCAGGCTCGACAGCAACGCCATCCAGTAGTGCGCGTTCCGCAGCGGCTGGGTAAGACGCACCCAGAAGCCGGTTTTCTTCGTGCCGCGGCTCCAGTCCGGCACCGGGATCGCCGGGTGGTCCGTCGTCCGCAGAAGCGCCCGCTCCGCCTCGGCGAAGCCACGGGCGACATAGAGGGACCCGACCAGCACCGGCACGCCGATCACCAGCAGCAGCGCGCCGATGCCGACGCCGAAGACCACCCAGGTGACCGCCATCGCCACGATCGCGAGCGGCACGGACAGCAGCACCAGGAAGAGGGCGTTCCCGGGGGCCGCGGCCCACGCACGTCCGTATCCGCGTCGGGGCGCGGTCGGCGGCGCCGAGAGGCGCGAGTCGAGGGGTCGCGTGGCGGTCGTCATCGAGGTCTCCTATGTCGTGCGTCTGAAGGCGCGGATCGGCGCCTGATACCACGATGCCGCTCCGGGGCCGCGCCCGACAGGGCGCGGACTGCCGGATCCGTCGGGGGGTTAACCCCCGTACGTCACCCGGGCGGCGACGATCGTCGCCTCGACCGGCATCGCGCGCAGTGCGCTCGCGTCGGCGGTCGCGGGATCCGCGCCCAGGAGAGCGAGGTCGGCCACCGCCCCCGGGCGGATGCCCGCGTCGCCACCGGTTCCGCCTCGCGCGCTCGCGGCGAGGGCGGTCTGCAGGTCCAGGCGCTCCTCGGGATGCCAGGGCGCGCGGGCGTCATCGGTCCGGAAGACGGCCGCGGAGATCGCCTGCCAGGGGTCGAGCGCCGCCACGGGCGCGTCGGATCCGAAACGCAGCGTCGCGCCCGCGCCGTGCAGCGCCGCGAGCGGATAGGCGATGGCGGTCTGCCCGGCCCAGAGCGCATCCGCGGCGTCCCGGTCGTCGAGCGCGTGCTGGGGCTGCACGCTCGCCGCGATGCCGAGCCGGCCGAACCGGGCGAGATCCCCGTGGCTCACGAGCTGGGCGTGCTCGATCGTCCCCTGTGCGCCGGTCGCGGCATACGCATCCAACCCTGCGGAGACCGCCAGGTCACCGATCGCGTGCAGAGCGATCTCGAGCCCCGCCCCGGTGGCGCGCAGCAACAGCTCCTGCAGCTCGGCGGGCGGCACGGTGAGCACGCCGTGATTGTGCGGATCGTCGGAGTAGCCGTGACTGCACGCGGCCGTGCGCGTCCCGAGCGAGCCGTCGGAGATGATCTTGAGCGGCCCCGCGTGCACGAGGTCGTGCGGATCAGGGGCCACGACCTGTCCGGTGCGCAGCCCCTCGGAGATCGCGCGGTCGAGGTCGTGCGGGTAGATCGCGAATTCGACGCGGTGGGTGTCGAAGCCCTGCGCGAGGCGCCGCGTCCAGGCTTCGGCGTTCCATGCCATGTCGAAGTCGACGAGCCCTACGACGCCACGGCTCGCCGCCTGCCGCGAGGCCTCCAGCACCGCCTCATCGGCGACCACCGGATCCGCGGCGTTCAGTCGACGCGAGATCTCGAACGCGTCCTCCTCGCGAAGCACCCCGTCCGCAGCGGCGGAGAAGCCCTCTCTGCGGAAAGCCGCCGAGTTCAGCCACACACTGTGCACGTCGGCGTTGATGAGGTAGGTCGGGACCTCGCCCGTGTGCTCATCGAGCAGGGCCAGGTCGGGCCGGTCCCGCCAGCGCACGTCGCGGAAGCCGGTGCCGACCCTGCGCCCATCGCCCAGCACGGCCGCGCGCGCCATACGTGCGGCGGCGTCGACGGCGCTCGTCGCGCCGGAGAGGTCTTCGCGCTGCGCCGCAAGGGCCCATTGCACGGTGTGCACATGGTGATCCCACAGGCCGGGGACGATCCACGCGCCGTCGCCTTCCCACACCCGCCCCCGCAGCGGGAGTGCTCCAGTCGGTGCGATGTCGGCGATCCGACCGTCCTCGAGCAGCACGTCCACCGGACCGTCCACGGCGAGCAGCCGGCGATCCGCTGTGGCGATGCGTACCGCACGGATCCCGTCGAGATGCGTGCCGGCCTCCGCCGCCGTCACCGGGCGTCCGCCCGCGCGGCGAGGCGCGCGTCGTGGGCGCGCTGCATCTCGGCGGCCAAAGACGGATTCGCGTACGCACCGTCCCCCCGCAGTTCGAGGATCACGTTCTCGATCACCTCGTCGGGCTTGTTCTGGCTGAGCTTGCGCTTGGCGGTGACCCGGGTCGGGGTGAGCCGGAAGCCGACGGTACCCGCTTCGAGACGACGGACGAACGCCTCGTCGTTCGGCGGACTCCACATGCCGCGGGGGTCTGCGAGCCCGCCTTCGAAGTGTTCGACGAGGTGCTCCAGCACGCGCAGGTTCTCTTCGCCGTCGAGCAGTTCGGGCACGCCGGACAGGTGCACCGCGACGTAGTTCCAGGTGGGCACCGCGGCGACATCGCCGTACCAGCCGGGCGAGATGTAGCCGTGCGGCCCTTGGAAGACCACCATCAGCTCCTGCGCCCCCAGCCCCAGAACGATGTCGTCAGGGCGGCCGACGTGGGCGACGATCGTGAGGTCGTCGCGTTCCGGATCGAGGAGCACCGCATAATGCGACGCGGTCATGCCGTTCTCGTCGCGACCCACGAGGGTCGCCCACGGGTTGGCGGCGATGACCCGCCGTAGCTCGGAGACGTCCGTCATGGCGAAGCTCGGATTCTGGCGCATGGAACCATGCTATTCACGGCGGGGTCGGGGCGGCTGTCTTCGGAATCRTTACGCAGGAGCGCCTCGGGCGGGGGTCGCGTTTCGTCCTCCACAATCTGGTCTTCGGCCGAGTTGTCTCCGGTTTGGATATGTGGGTTGATCTGGGGTTCGAATGTCGGTGGTGGCGGGGAGGATGGGGGTATGAGGACGTGGGATGCGATCGCGGCACTGATCCCGGCCCTGGCCGGGCGGGTCGGTGCGGGTGCGGGCGCGTCGGACGTGCAGGCGGTCGTGGAGGGGTTGGGTGATGCGGAGGCGGTGGCGGTGCTTCGCGAGGCGGGTGAGGTCGGCCGGCTGGTGGAACAGGTGCAGGTGATCTGCGCCGGAGTGATCGCCCGCCGCTCCACCCGGGACGCCGGGCATGCCGGGTTGGCGCAGTCGCGCGGGCACCGGACCGCGGCGTCGCTGGTGCAGGAGCTCGGCGGGATCACGAAGKGCGAAGCTGCGAGGCAGGTGCGGGTCGGGGAAGCACTCCTCGACGATGCCGTGGTGGAGGGTGCTGGAGTCGGGTCGGATGGTGCTGGAGTCGGCTCGGATGGTGATCCTGCCCCGGAGCCCACACCCGTGAGCGATTGGCGGCAGGTGTTGCGGGAGGGATTGCGATCCGGGAGGCTCACGTCGGCACAGTTCGACGCGATCCGCCGCGGACTCGGCAACCCACCCGAAGCCGCCGACGACGCCTGGGCACACGCCGCCGTGCAGCTTGTCGGCGAAGCGGGGCGGCGGACCGTGGAAGAACTCGCGGCCTCGGCCCGCACGGTGCGGGACCTGCTCGACCCTGACGGGGCTGAGTTGCGGTTCTTGGCGCGGTACGAGAAGCGAGCGTTTCGGACCTGGTTCGACCCCGACGGGATCCGCCGCGCCTCGATCGCGTTCGACGACGAAGGCGGCGCCTACCTCGACACGATCTTCAACGCCGCACTCCGCCCCCGCCGCGGCGGACCCCGATTCGTCGA